>JAGLQD010000125.1 GCA_023136985.1 Candidatus Sabulitectum sp.
AAAACCAGGATCATACCAAGGGCATCCGCTTCGGAATCCTTGTGCTTGATGGCGTTGGTCACAACATCGCTGAGAAGGTGCCCTCTGTCTACGCTGGACTTGTGCATGTTGTTCCACAGATTTTCACACCAGGCGGCATCGTAGCTGAACATGAAGTCGATCATGGAAGAGATACCGGAACTGTCTCCTTTGCCTATTGTGCTTGTTATCTGCTGGCGGACCATTGCTCCTGTCCATGCATACTTGCGGCAGGGCCATTTCTTCAGAAGCAGCTTAAGCCCTTCAGTGAGTTTCGATGGATCAATAAGAGAGAAGCCGTGCAGCAGATATCTATTCCACTCGGTGAAGGGCACCCGGTCGCTTACTGTGCCCAGAGCCACAGCTGCAAGCAACTGGGGGTCGTTGTTCCATCGGGGATAAATGTGAGACAGAGCGGCGTAAAGAACACCACATCCTGCAAGGTCTGCGGCGGCTCCCCCGGTTACCTGCGGGTTAACCATACCGTGAGACGGTGGAAGGGGAGGATTAAGAGTGTGGTGGTCAGTGATAACAATCCTTGCCCCGGCATTCCGAGCCCAGGTAACACCTTCAACAGCGCTGCAGCCGTAATCTACAGTCATGAGAAGGTCTCCTGCTTCCAGAACTCCCATGAGCCTTCCCGGCCTGATCCCGTAGGTTTCGATATCTCTTCGAGGAACAATGGGAATCACATGGAAACCCTCATTTCGCAGTATTCGAAGACCAACGAATATTCCGGTGACCCCGTCCATATCATCATGGCCGTAGAGGACTATCTTGCCTCCGCGTTTTTTCAGAGCTTCCAGCTCTTCCTTAAGAATATCCAGATCAGGAAGTAGTTTGCCCCAGTCGGGTTTTGAGGGCAACCACTGGTTTACAGAGTCTTTTGCTTCGGGGAATCTGCTTTTAAGAACAGCTCTGGCCAAGCTGCTAAGCCTGGTCCTTTTCATTATTCGTTCGCAGTCGAAGGTTCCCAGGCGTGCCATTATATCACTTTCCGTATTGTATTATCGCTTTTCTTTCATTCTCTCTGACCGTGTAAGATTGCAGACTTTTGTGCTGCTGTCAACGGAAAAAATCAGTGGATGGTGGATTCCATTTCCAGAATTTCCTCCCTGACCCTGGCTCTGTATTCTCTGAGTAGTTCCAGTGCTTCATCATCATCGGTGTATCTGAGTCTTTCGTACGGATCAAGTGCAGTACGATTCAGGAATGGCCCGAGTGTTACCTGAAGGGCCACAGAGAATTTAGCGTACTGCATTACATCCTGGCCGTTGGCAGTAGAATCGCTTGAGATGAACAGATGTTCCAGTTCCGAAGCCGCAGCCATAACTGAAAAATGTTTGTTCAGATTGAAGGCGCCCCCTGCATTAAGATCTCTTCCGTCCCATTCCAGCATAATTTCACTGTTTATAGTGGGATGTACCTGGAGGCTTCCGAAGAGGCCGGGTACAGGATTCTCAAAACCATCAACAGCATCTGCCGACTGGACAAATCGCCCGGTGCCGAATCCTATGTTCAAGCAGACTGGAAGAGAAATAAAGTAGCTGAAATCTTTGCTTATCAGGCCGTAAATGCTGAAATTCTGCGCATTGGGATAATGGTACAGACTGTCATCGGGGTTGCGATAGAATTCGTAGTTTTCCTCGCCGATGATGTTTTCAATACCCAGGGATATTCCCGGTCGCGATATTGTCTCATTAAGCAGCAGCCCTCTTGCCGTGCCGGAAAAGCCGGCTTCACCCAGGTATGTACCACCTATCTGTCCTCTACTGAAAAGACCAACTTCCAGGTAACCGGCCACAGCCACATTCATGTTGGAAGCTCCAGAAGAGTCTTCCAGGGAATAGGCGGTTCCACTGGCACTTATGGCTATTTCCGTGTGTTTAAGCAGTGAAGCGGAGGGCGTATCCAGGAGACCGTAGTGAGAAAAGGATAAACCTCCGGCAATCGCCACAAGCGGAAATACAAACAAAACTGCAAACAGTTGGAAACGCATTATTCCTCTTTTCACTCCGGGAAAGAACCAAAACATTCTATCTATAATGAACACAAATACCTCTTTAGTCAATTCCCCTGTTGTGTTTTTTGTATTCATACCGGTTACTGAGAGTACACCGCTGGCAGAAACGGAGAGGTATGTACTGTTTCATTCTTGCAATTATCACAGCTGCTTTTGAACCCCAGAGCGAATCTCCATGGCTGTCCGGGGGAATTGCAGCAGCTCTTTTTCCTCAAAATCATCTTGTTATTTCAGTCAATCCGGCGTCGGTGGGGGTTCTTTCAGGACCTGCGGTCTCTATTTCAGCTTCAAGGCCTTTCGGCTTCA
>JAGLQD010000126.1 GCA_023136985.1 Candidatus Sabulitectum sp.
GGAAGAGTCATATTCGAAAATCACAATGTTTATCGATCTTCTTGTGGTAAGCGCCGTGAAAACCAATCTTGTGGGCCCTGCTGAAATTGACCGTTTGTGGACCCGACATGTGCTTGAATCTATTGCGTTTATCCCCTTTCTTACCAGTGATACTGTTATCGATATTGGAACAGGCGCCGGTTTCCCCGGAATGATTCTTTCTCTATGCGGATATGATGTGATCATGGTTGAATCAAGGAGGAAAAGATGTGCCTTTCTAGAGACTGCTGCGAGAAAATGCGGGGTTTCATGCCGGGTAATGAACAGCAGAATTGAAGATGCAGGGCCTTTTCCGGGAAACAGTCTTTTTACATCCAGGGCGGTCAAAGGCCATGAAGAAATGGTAAAGTTGATCAATCCAGCTGCACCCGCGGGGTTTTCCCTTGTAACCAGAGTTTCCAGTCAGGCGGAAACTTGTTCCAATACAGTAATATCAGAAGAACTGCCCATGCCTCCGCTTGACCGAAAGGGGTTTATTCTGCAGTATCGACATCCCTGTCTAAAGAAATTATAAGGAAAGGTGACCTAAATGACCAGAATTCTTGCTGTGGCCAACCAGAAGGGCGGAGTAGGTAAAACCACCACCGTTATTAATCTTGGTGCCAGCATTGCCGTTCACGATAAAGAAGTACTTGTTATTGATCTTGATCCGCAAGCCAATGCAACCAGTGGCCTTGGGAATGAAGAGGCAGATAAAAAAGGTATTCACAGCTTCATTTCAGGAGAAAATACCCTGGAAGAGTGCACTGTTAAAACAGAGGTCGAGGGCTTGTCCCTTATTCCTGGAGCAAGACATCTTGCCGGTACTGAAATTGAACTGGCGACTCAGGACCAGCGGGAATTCTTTCTGGCACAGGCTCTTTCAGAGTCAGATCTTTCCAGGTACGATTATGTTCTTATTGACTGTCCACCGTCTCTTGGGCTCTTAACTATCAATGCGCTTGTTGCAGCCCATGGCGTTATTCTAACTGTCCAGAGTGAGTACTATGCTCTTGAGGGCCTCTCGCACCTTATGGAGACAGTAAAAAGAATAAAGGCTCACTGGAACAAAGACCTTAGCATTTTTGGCGTAGTTCTTACAATGTATGACAAAAGGCTGAAGTTGAGCCGGGAGGTTGAATTCTCTGCAGAGAAGTATCTTGGAAAGTCTCTCTTTAAAACACGCATTCCAAGAAATGTCCGACTGAGTGAAGCTCCAAGCCACGGAAAACCAGTTATTTTATATGATGCATATTCCAGTGGTGCAAAGAGTTACATGAGTCTGGCCAGGGAGGTTATGTCAAGGTGAAACGAAAAAATGCACTTGGAAGAGGGCTGGAATCTTTGCTGCCAAGTATTAGTATGGAAGAAAAAGCCTCTGAAAATGGAACGCCTGCAGATATTCCGGTTGATGCTATTGATCCTAATCCATTTCAGCCAAGGATTGACTGGAACGAGGAAGAGCTTTCTTCTCTTGCAGAGTCAATTAAACAGCAG
This sequence comes from Candidatus Sabulitectum sp., assembly GCA_023136985.1. Lineage (GTDB taxonomy): Bacteria > Fermentibacterota > Fermentibacteria > Fermentibacterales > JCC-6 > Sabulitectum. The sequence goes on from JAGLQD010000126.1 coordinate 1,516, forward strand.
GGTATCCTGCAGCCCATCGTTTTAAGGAAACATGACAGCCGCTATGAGCTTATTGCAGGAGAAAGAAGACTGAGAGCTTCCATTCTTGCAGACATGCAGACAATTCCCGCATTCATAAGGGAAGCTACAGATGAGCAGATGATGGCCCTTGCCTTGATAGAGAATATCCAGAGGCAGGATCTGAATCCAATGGAAAAGGCAGAGGCATTCAGCCGGTTTTGCACCGAGTTTGATTTGACTCAGGAGGAGCTGGGGAAACAAGTTGGTATAAGTCGTTCCGCAGTGGCAAATTTTCAGAGACTTATGGAGTTGCCTCATTCAGTAAAAACAATGGTAAGAACCGGTAAGCTTTCAATGGGTCACGGCAGGGCTCTTCTTGGTCTGGCTGGTGAGGATTCTATTGTAAGAACAGCAAATATGTGCATTGCAAGGGGATACAGCGTTAGAGCCCTCGAAGATGCTGTAAGAAAGATCACCGGTAGAAAAACAGTGAAGCGAAAGAAAAAAGAAGTGATACCAGAAATAAAGCATCTGGAAACAGAACTTCAGCGAGTACTTGGAACCAGGGTTATTCTTAAAGATTCCGGAGGATCCGGCAGAATGGAAATAGAGTATAGCTCTCTGGACGAGCTGGACAGGATTCTTAGTATAATAAGGGGTCGGGGAAACTCGGCATAGTTTTGAACAAACAATAATAACGGAGGTTTTCATGGCTTACAAAATTAACGATACCTGCATCAGTTGTGGTGCCTGTCAGGGCGAGTGTCCAGTTGATTGTATCAAAGAGGGAACACCCTATGTGATCGATGCTGCTACCTGCATCGATTGTGGAGCATGCGCAGCTGTTTGTCCTGTCAGCTGCATAGATGCTCCCTAGAACCCTGCTTAACTCATAAGAATACAGCCGTACAGGTTTTCCTGTGCGGCTACATGTTTTTTACTAGAAATGTATACAGCTGATAGAGTTGTTCCACCATTATCTTTGCGGAAAATGGAGCGAGATCCTGATCTACTGTGGCAAGCATTTCATTCCTGAGTTCCGGAGACGAGAGCAGCTTACAAATTCCTTTTGCAAGACATGCAATATCGCCATGGCTGCACAGAAATCCATTCTTCAACCCGTTAATGAGTTCGGCAATTCCACCAACATCTGTAGCAACCACCGGAATCCTCACAGCAAGAGCTTCCAGCATGGCTCTGGGAAGCCCTTCACTTCTGGAAGTAAGCAGGAAAACATCAAAAGCAGGGAGAATTTCGGCTACATCTTTTCTGCTTCCCAGCATTATAAAATTTTCTTCCATGTTTTTTATTTTGATGTATTGCTTTATGTAGCTGTCCAGCGGACCATCTCCTACTATTACAAACCTGACATTCGGAAAAGAAACTCTGACCTTCTCGGCTACATCAATAATTGCCTCTGGATGTTTCTGGGATGCCAGTCTGATAACAGTACCAACCACAGGAAAAGCCGCAGGGATACCAAGACGCTTTTTTGCCTGAAGATTATTTCCCCGCTGGACAAAGAAAGACTCAAATTCCACACCACTTCGTATCAGCTGATAGTCTTCCGGTTTGCCAATTCCCCAGTTAACACCCTTTTTTATATCATGAGGACTAACGACAATATTTGAATAGGCAAGGTTATAACCAAACCGTTCAAGAACAGAGTAGAATGCCTTGAGAAAGGGGTGCATTGTATCAAAAAAAGACCATCCATGAACGGTTTGCACTATCTTTGCAGGTGTTTTTGCACATGCCGCCGCAAGTCTGCCAAGAAATTTAGCCTTTGATCCATGGGTATGAACAATGGAGAACTGATTCTTGTCGATAATATCTTTAATCTCAAAAAAAGCTTTGATGTCGTGGTAGATGGAAAGTTTTCTTACAAGATGCGGGGCGGTAAAAACAGGAATACTATACTTAACGGAAAGATCACTGAAGGTGCCTTCCGGCGAAATTTCAGGCCCGGTCAAAACAGCCGAGGGGTATCCCATTCTTGTGATCTCACGGCAACTGATCAGCGTGTTCATTTGAGCACCGCCAACCGCCATTTTCGTAATAATGTGCAGTACGGTGGTTTCTTTTTCTGACATTACTTCTTTTTCCTGGTTTTTTCGTCAGATGTCACTTCTTTTCTGAAATATAGGCACATCCTGTAAAAAACAGCAATCAGAATCGTAAGCCCGGAATAAAAGAGGGGGCTGAGAAAAACAGACCCGATTGCCCAGAAAACAAGAACGGCCAGCAGGAGTTTCTTTGTATGCCATTGTACGGTTTTTAGGCTGTTGTTTTTATAAGAGTTGTAATCGCGAAAAAGATCTTCAGCAAAACTGAACAAAACAACAGACAAGGCGGTCAGCCCCAGATGAAGAGGCATTCCACCAACAAGATGGCGGTTTTGAGCAAAAGCCAGAATGCTTGTTACAAATGGTAGCAGTATCATTCCGCCCAGAAGGAATCGCATACCCCAGAGCAGAGCCTGATCAGAGGTGAATTCCTTTCCCGGAGCCTCCTGTCTTTTAATAAAGACGGCCAGCAGGTGTCGGGAAAGCCGGAAAAGCCCGGAGAGAAGCAACACTACCACCAGTACTACTCCATAATCCATCAGTCGCTGAGGCAAACTATTTCCTCCCCTTGTTTCTTTTGGTTTGATATATGACACCAGAAACAGCAATTACTACCACAATCACCCAGTAAGAAGTAACACCACAAGATACATTGATCCAGGCGATCAGATTTACAGCTCCCGTTGCGGCAAGTCCTGCTCCGGCTACAGAAGTAAGTACCGAGAATACAAAATTTCGGGACACATAAACAAGAGCACCGGAAATAAGTGCCACTACTCCAGCAAATATCATCGACAAGTCCGGGAAAAAAGAAGAGCAGAGAAAATAGCCGATGAAAAGTCCTGCTAGAAAAAAAGCTGCTCTGTAAAGAAAAGAGACTGCAACGGCAAGAAGTACTGCAAGTGCATAAGGGCCATATCGCAGAACATCAGGATTATCAGTGAAATTTATAAGAACGGAGCCCCCTTGAATAACACCAACAATAAGAGCAAATAGTACAAGGGCAAATGGAACAAGACGGCTTCCCCAGAAGGCAAGCACGACTCCCGATACCAGAAGGAATACCGGAATAGCAAAAGGTTGGTACATAACAAGTTGACCAATCATTACAACCTCCGAAGAAAATGAAGAAGTTCATTAAGCCCTTGAATATCACAGGAGGCTTCGGGTGCAGACAAGCCGGTATTGTAACCATTGCGAACAAGAACAACAGGCATCCCGGCAGATTCAGCGGCTCGGACTCCCTTCCACGCATCTTCAAAAACAAGACACCTGGAAGGGTCCACTGAGAGAAAATCAGCAGCTTTCACAAAAATATCCGGAGAGGGTTTTCCCCGGAGGCCTTCTCCTCCTATAACCGGGGGAAGATGATCTACAGCATTTCCTGCAATGATCCTTACAAGGTTGCTGTCGGTATTTGAAGCAATTGCGCAGGTCTTTTCTCTGCATGCAATTTTAAGAACTGCAGAAGCATCCTGGAAAAGCGGGATCAGCCCTTTCGCACAGAAATCTGTATATATGGCTTTTTGCTCGGCTCTGGCTGCATCAATATCATCAACGCGGAGTTCAGTTCTTTCAATTTCACCAGCAAGCCCTCTGCCGAAAAAGGCCCAGTGTTTCCAGTATTCTTCCTCTGGAATAGAGTGTTGATATCGGGAAAGAACAAGATTCCAGGCTTTTCTGTAAAACGGTTCGCTGTCAGCAAGTACTCCATCGAAGTCAAACAGAATAGCTTGTGCGTTCCTCCACAACTCTGAAAGTTTCAGCTTAGCCTCCACGGGTCTGGTCAAATAAATAAATTTCAATCATAGTATCATATCTCTTGTGGTAAGTAAATCCCATAGAAAACGGAGGTTCCCATTGCTGTCCAATTTTTTTGAGATAAGAAATGCTGCCAGGACTATCAAAGGTGCCAGAGTTGCTGTTCCTTTCGGACACGATGCTTCATCGCTGGAAGCATTGCTTGAAGCATCTGATTCCGGCCTCGCCGGGAGCATAATAGTAGGATCAGAGGAAGAAGTAAAGAAATCGCTCCTGGAGCTGGATCGAGAGCTTCCCGATGATATATCGGTTATTCACTGTGAAGATCCCGAAGAAGCCGCGCTGAAAGCCGTGAGCCTGGTGAGTTCCGGTGAAGCGACCATGCTTATGAAAGGTCTGATCAAAACCTCCATCTTCCTGAAGGCTGTTCTTAACAAAGAGTTCGGTTTGAGAACTGGAAGAGTTCTAAGCCACGTAGCCGTTGTTCATGCCCCCAGACAGGATCGCCTTGTGGCCATAACCGACGGTGGTATGAATATCAGACCTGACAGGGAAGAAACAATTCAAATAGCTTTGAATGCCGGCGATATAATGTTGAAGCTCGGAGCTGACAGGGTAAGAATTGCTCTTCTTGCTGCAGTTGAGGTTGCAAATGAGAAAATGCCGGAAACCGTTCTCTGGAAACAGATAGCTGAAGAGGGTATCGAAGGGGTGGATGTTGCCGGCCCTGTTGCAGTGGACGGAGCAATGGACCCTGAAGCTGCTGCAATCAAAAAAATGGAAGGTCCTGTTGCCGGTAGAGCAAATGTACTGGTAACACCGGACATCGCTTGCGGTAATATTTTCGCCAAGGGCTTTATGTACATGACAAATACAGAGGTAGGAGGACTTATTGCCGGAGCAGGGGCTCCTGTGGTAATGCTCAGTCGTTCCGACTCTGCTTCCACCAAGCTGAACAGCCTTGCGCTTGGTGTGGTTGTGGCCGGGGGAAAGCAATGAAAAGAAGGCTTATTCTTGCAATAAATCCCGGAGGGACCTCCACCAAAGCGGGTCTTTACAATAACGACGAGTTGATATTCGAGGAGAATGTTCGTCACGATCCATCTGAACTGGAGCCATTTCCTTCGACATTTGATCAGATGGATTTCAGACGCGACATCGTTATGAATATTCTTACCGAAAAGGGTTACAAGCTGGAAGATCTTTCTGCTGTAGTAGGCAGGGGAGGTACTTTTAAACCTCTTGCCAGCGGTACCTACAGGGTGAACAAAGAGCTGCTTGCTGATATTAAGGACGGTTCAACACTCCAGGCGGATCACCCGTCAAATCTTGGTGCCCTGATTGCATGGGGCATCGCTGCGAAAGCCGGTGTTCCCGCCTATTTTGTTGACCCTGTGTGTGTTGATGAAATGATAGATGAGGCCAGATTAAGCGGGCACCCCCTTCTTCCCAGGGTGAGTCTCAGCCACGCACTTAATATCAGAATGGTTGCTTACAAGGCAGCCGAAAAACTGGGCAGGCCAATGAACCAGTTGAATATGATCGTGATGCATCTGGGAAGCGGTGTGAGTGTAAATGCCCTTCGCAAAGGTTTGATGATAGACACCAATAATGCCAACGATGATGGCCCTTTCAGTTCAACAAGAACCGGAGGACTTCCCGTTACAGGGCTTATGAAATTATGCCTGAGTGGGAAACACGATGCCAGAGGACTGAAAAAGATGCTTTTGAAGAAGGGAGGGGTTTACGCCTATCTTCAGGAGGAGCATATAGGAAAGGTAAGAGAAAGAGCTGCAAACGGCGACGAGAAGGCTGACCTGGTTCTTCGGGCCATGGTATATCAGATGGCAAAAGAAGCCGGAGCAATGGCTGCCGCTCTTCGCGGAGATGTGGACGCTGTTGTGATAACCGGAGGTATAGCATATAACCCATGGGTGACAAATCTGCTCACAGAACATCTTTTATACCTTGGTGAGATCCTTGTTTTCCCCGGGGAGGCAGAACTGGAGGCACTCACAAGGGGTGTTTTAAGAGTAATGAATGATATTGAAAAAGAGAAAGAATACAGATAGCAAACTGAACAAGGAAGAAGGGCAGGCTATGAGGAAGAAGCTCAATGAAGTTAATTCCGGGAAACTGTTTCTGTCGGGGAATGAGGCCATTGCAAGGGGTGCATGGGAAAGTGGAGTACATTTCTCCAGCTCATATCCGGGAACGCCTTCCACGGAAATTATGGAGACAATAGGAGCGGAATACCCGGAGATCGACGCTCAGTGGGCACCGAACGAAAAAGTTGGTATGGAAGTTATAGCCGGAGCTTCATTTGGAGGCGCCAGAGTGCTTTCTACCATGAAGCATGTTGGTTTGAATGTGGCAGCTGATCCATTTTTCACCCTGAGCTACATCGGAGCAACTGGAGGGATAGTTATCGTCAGTGCCGATGACCCGGGAGTTCATTCTTCACAGAACGAACAGGACAACAGGCTTATGGGCAGGGCGGCTAAGGTGGTTATTCTGGAACCTTCTGACAGCCAGGAAGCCAAAGACTTTACCAGTATTGCCTACGAGATCAGTGAGATGTTTGATACCCCTGTTCTGCTCAGGGTGACAACAAGAATATGTCACTCTAAAAGTATTGTAGAAGTAGGACCCCGCAAAGAGGTGCAGGTAAAAGGTTACACAAAGGACATCGCCAAGAGAGTTCCTATTCCTTCAAATGCAAGAAAAATGCATTCCAGGGTTGTTGCAAGGCTGAAGGCTCTTGAAGAATGGGGCTATGACAGTCCGCTTAACAGAATTGAAATGGCTGATAAATCTCTGGGAATCATCACCAGCGGTATCAGCTATCAGTATGTCAAGGAAGTGCATCCGGAAGTCAGCGTTTTAAAGCTGGGAATGACCAATCCGCTTCCCTGGAGACTCATCAAGGAATTTATTGATCAGGTTGATAAAGTAGTTTTTGTTGAAGAGGGAGAGCCTTATCTCGAAGAAAGGATCAGATCTTATTTCCTCATTGACGGTATTGGCAGCGAGTTGATGTCTGTAGAAGGAGAGCTTAATCCGGAGCTTGTGAGAAAGGGCATCAAAGACGGAGAGAACCTTGCAATCACTTTTGATGAGATCGCCTTACCAGGAAGACCACCAACGCTTTGTGCCGGTTGTCCGCACCGTGGAGCATTCCATACTCTTTCAAAGATGAAAGCCAGTTCCACAGGCGATATCGGTTGCTATACTCTGGGCCTTATGCCCCCTTACAACGCACTGGAAACTGTGGTCTGCATGGGTGCAGCTATAGGTGTTCTTGCCGGTATTGAGAAGGCAGTGGGCAGGGAAAAGATGCCCAAACTGGTCAGTGCTATCGGGGAATCAACATTTGTTCACTCGGGAATAACCGGCCTGATAGATATGGTCTACAACGGCAATACCGGTACTGTGATGATAATGGATAACAGTCTTACCGCGATGACCGGAGGACAGGAAAATCCCACTACCGGTAAAAACCTCCGTGGAGAACCTGCCCCGGCTCTGGATCTTGAGAAACTCGTTCTTGCATGCGGGGTTAAGCATGTAAAGACTGTGGATCCTCATGATCTTCCTTTAATGAAAAGAACGTTCCAGGAAGAATTTGACAGAGAAGAGCTCAGTGTAATTATTACAAAGAGACCCTGTATCATGCAGTACAAGCCAAAGCGGAAAACTGTAGCAGTGCATGACCCGGATAAATGCGTTCACTGTAAGCTATGCGTTAAACTTGGTTGCCCTGCAATCAGTTGGGATGCCGAGAAGAAAATTCCAGTTATAAGTGAGATCCTCTGCTGGCCCAACTGTAACCTTTGTGTTCAGGTGTGTCCCAAAGATGCACTCTCCAAAGATCTTGAGGGGGTAGTGTAATGAGCAAGGTAAAGAATATCATCATATGTGGAACCGGAGGTCAGGGAATTCTTATGGCCAGCGAGGTTCTTTGCAGTGCAGCATGGCGATCCGGTTTCGATGTGAAAAAGAGTGAGGTTCACGGAATGGCCCAGAGGGGTGGTTCTGTCTCCAGCCACGTAAGATTTGGAGACAAAGTTAACAGTGTTCTTGTAGAGAAAGGCGCAGCGGATGTGGTGCTTTCTCTGGAAAAAATGGAAGGCCTCAGGTGGGCCGGTTACCTTTCTCCTGAAGGAAAACTTATCACCTGTGATCTGACAATAGAACCAATGACAGTGAATACCGGTTCAGCAGTTTATCCCGATGTAGAAAAGATCATCGAGGAAACGGCAATTCCAAACCTGATGATCCCTGTTATGGATATTGCAAAAGAACTGGGGAACCTGCGGGTTATGAATATAATTCTGCTTGGTGCTGCTTCGAAGCACCTGCCGGAGATATCTGAAAAAAGGTGGTTTGAAGCCATAGAGGAGAGAGTTCCTCCAAAGGCTCTTGAGGTTAATCTGGAAGCGTTCAAAAGAGGCAAAGAACTTTAAAGAGAAGGAAAGAGGGCGGCAGATCAGCCGCCCTCTTTCAGCGGAGATATTATGGAATGGGTATTGGCTGCGCTTGTGGGTGTTGCATTAAGTGCTGCCTGTGGATTTCGTGTTTTTGTCCCCATGCTTGTTATGAGCATTGCCGTGCACTCCGGTCATCTCACTCCCGCGTCAGGATTTGAGTGGCTTGGAAGCTGGCTGGCTCTCGCGGGTTTTGGTCTTGCCACAGTGATAGAAATAATTGCCTACTTTATTCCTGTGGTCAACAACGCTCTTGATGTTATTGCAACCCCCGCCGCTGCAATTGCAGGCACGGTTCTTACAGCATCCATGGTGGGAGATGTCTCTCCTCTGCTAAGATGGTTTCTTGCAGTAGTTGCCGGTGGAGCGGTGGCAGGAGGTGTTCAGATCGCAACGGTCTCTCTGCGTTCTGCGGTATCACCATTCGGAGGCTCCGGAGTAATCTCACTTGTGGAAGATGGCGCAGCAGCAGCCACATCGGTACTTGCAGTGACAATCCCACTGCTGGCAATAGGTCTTATTGGTATTCTTGGCATTTTTCTCATACGACGGAAACACTTTAGAGCAAATCGGGTATAAGAGATAAATGTGACACAGATCAACGAATGGAGTTACGATGCTATTTTTTCTGATCTTTACAACCCTTGTTTCTCAGACCCCCGGTACAATTGTTCTGAATGAAGTCATGTATAATCCTGATGGCAGCACTCTTGGACTTGATGAACATATGGAATGGATAGAGATCTACAATGCTTCTTCTGAAGCTGTTAACCTTGCAGGAATGATGATCAGCGACGGAAACAACCAGGTTTTTCTGAGCCATTATCTTCTTGCTCCGGACACCTACGGAGTAATTCCAGCAAACAATCTTTCTTTCTCGGCTGCCTATGGAACGGAAATACGCCTGATTCCCTGGAGTGGAGAATGGACCAGATTACGCAATTCCACAGATGAGATCATTCTATACAGTGAGAACGGCACTGTGATGGAGACTCTTCGCTATGATCAGAGCTGGGGAGTAAGAGGAACAGAACCTTCAACTGCTGACGGTGATGGCGCGTCTCTTGAACGAATCGACCCCTCCGGACCTAACGACCCTTCAAACTGGCAACCTTCTGAAGACTATGCAAATCCCACCCCCGACAAAGGTGGAGACGCTGTCTGCTGGGGAACTCCGGGAGCCATAAACAGTATTGCCGATTAAATTGATTAAGGCAAAGAAAAGGGGCTCCGGATCTCTCCGGAGCCTGTTCTTTAGAATTCGCTGTCTTCCATGGAGCTTACCAGGCTGACCCTGTCCAGACCGGCTGTTTTTTCCATGGCCGAGACCGGACTCGCCGCAGTCACCCCTCCTTTAAGAGTAATATCGTAGGAGAGTATCAGATACCGACCGTTGTCTGACGGCTCAATGTGAATAAGAGCTGATCTGGAAGTCTTTTCATTTATCAGTTTAGCATACACTGCCTCAATACCGGAATCACGGTCAAAGCGGAATCTTATTACATATTCGCTTCTCATGTAGGCACCGAAATTGGTTTTGTATAGAAAAATGGCAACAGCACTGATAAATACAGTAGAAATTGCGGACAAAAGATAATTGCCCGTACCGGAGGCTATACCCTCCGTGAGAGCGAAGAAGACAAAAGCGGTGTCTCTTGTATCCTTGATCACAGTTCTGAATCTGACGATGGTCAGGGCGCCCACCAGGGCAAAGGCTCGAGCAAGGTTGCTTCCTATGACCATCATAACAGCACTCACCGTTATGCACATGAGAACAAGAGTAACAACAAAGTTCTGAGAATATGTAAGGCCCCTGTGAGTGGTTTTGTACACTACTCCGATAATTAGACCGGATGTTAATGCAAGCAGAAGATTAACAATAAGATCACCGGGACTGTAGCCAAGTATTTCACTGGTTGTTGTAAACCATTCCATCAGTGCAGACAAGCAATTCTCCTCTCGATCAGGCGGTTAAGCCGTGTACCGTCATGACCCAGATAGACAGCCTCCACGGCTCTCTGGAATTTGGAGACGGATATCCTGGTAAGATCCATCTCTCTGATCAGCCTCTGGAACCAGAACGGTATTCTGTATCTGAATTTTATCTCTACAATACCACCACTGGGTATTATCAGCTCGGGAATTCCTTCTGGCAACCCTTTCCACGAAGTCCTCCATGCAGTTGAAGCGGTATCAATGGTTGCCCTGAAGTCGGGATTGGTATGATCTTCCCATGCGGCCCTGTTGTAATCTGTGATAACGCTGGGTGCAAGCCTGTATCTGAAGGATTGAGCGATGAATCTTTCAGCGACACTGTTTCCAGAGGAGGTCTCGTACAGAATTTCCCGGAGCCAGCCGGCACCTCCGCCAATTCCCTCTTTGAACCTGTCCGCAGGCATTCTTACTCTGTGTTTGATCACAAGACTCCCGTCTCTGCCCTTCAGCTCAAGGTATAGGGGTGACGAATATCCGCTTTCCCCATGAGAATAGGTGCGCAGACGGTACTTGAATCTTTTCTCCAGGCCATCTTTCTTTTCGTGGTACCAGCGTAGATCAGGGGAGTCAAAGTAGACACTTCTGATGGGATAATCTCCATTTTCTCCGCAGTGTTTATCTCTGGAGAGATGGTTATCCAGTATTTCAGTCATTCTGTTAAGCTTTACACCATCAAGAACATACTTGAACTCATATCGGTAGAAGTGAAGATTCTCGGCAATTCTTTCCATCAGAATCTGATACCAACCTCTGCAATAATATCGGTGTAGTTTTCTTCTGTTGGAATTCCTGCCACGACCGTTGAATTCCTGTTCATAACGCCACCAAATCGGAATCTGATGTTCTTGGATGGGTATACCGATCCGATAATAGAAACTCTGGTGTTTTCGCTGTCCCAGTCGGTATTTGGTGTTACTGTGTCGTAGTTTGCAGTAAGAGAGACTGTTTTTATCCCCTGAACATTCAATGGGTGGTAGGAAGCAGTCAGTGAACCCCAGAACCCTGTAAATGACGGGGCTTCTTCTCCGGCTATAACGTTCACCTCGTCCCAGTTGTCTCCTCTGACAGCTTCTGCAGCTGCTGTGATATCGTACCAGTTGGAAATTTTATAGTCAATTGAGATATCCGCAGCGAAAGCGTTCTGTCTGGCGCTTGAAATGTATCCGGATGGTTCAACCGAATCACTCTCTCCCTGCCGGTGAGCTGCAGCAGAAGCCCCAAGAGTGAGATCAATGGATGGAATTCCGATCTCGCCCCTCATGGTGTAGAGCAGTTCATTGTCTTCTCTCTGGTCTCCACGCTCGTCACCGTTGAACACACCAGCGATCCCCCTGAGCTCAATTCCGCTGAATCCGGGGAGATCCACGCGAAGATCCAGACCAATATCTCTGCCGGCATAAGTGAGATCTTCGCAGAGATCATAAACCAGGGGTCTTTCAAACATGTTCAGGTTCCAGAAGCTCAGGTCTCCGCCAAGAAGAGTTTCCCTTTTGAATTGCCCTCCACGGATCCTGGTCCAGTCAGCAGGAGCCCAGCTGATCAAAGCATCTTTTAGAAAGAGGTTGTCAGGGCCGGCTTCTATTTTTAATTCGGCTTTTACAGTCTCGGTAAACCTGGCGTTCATCTCGAAGCCTGACCGCCTGATCGAAAATTCTCTTGAAGGTATTGTGTTGTACAGGCCCCACTCCGTGAAGCCCGCATCAATGTATCCACTGATCTTGAATTTCTCAGAAAGATTGTTTTCAACATCTATGTCCGCAGTGGAAATTTGAGCAGCAAGAAGAACAACCGCAAGAAGCTTATAGAACATTATTGACCCCTTAATTCAAAATGGTTAAACGGGTAGATGCAGAACCGGTAGAAGACCTTAGATACAGAATATATATGCCGTTGGGAAGTGTTCCTCTGAAATCAGCAGTTACATCATCCTGGTAGATGCCCGGTAGCTCTATACCCGCTATTCGTCTTCCTGCAAGATCGTAAAGAATTGCTTCTGCCCCGAGGGCATAGGTTTCGTAGTGGAAAGAGAACAGGCCATCTCCCGGGTTTCTTGAGGTAAGAAAAATACGATTGTAGTTGGCGTGATGAGCCCAGCCCGGATTCAATAATCCTGGAGATCCCGGCGGTATTGAAACATTCCAGCTGTCAGCGTTGTTAATAGGGGATTGAGCATCAGCAAGATACATTATACCTGTCTCTGCCATGGGCCATGAATCGTTCCATGAAAGGCAGAACGCAAGATCCCCAAATCTGGAGTATAAAGACAAAGAATCCTCACTTGAATCAATGCCGAAATCAAGTGAGATGATTTTACAGAGACTTTCATCAAAAGCAACAGGATCCTCTGCAGCAAGCAGCAGCCCACCGGGAGGAACCGATGTGCCTGAGGGAAAAAGCGAAACATTCTTTTCAGAATCCATGAAATACCATTGAGACAAGTCGATTCCTTCTTCAGAATTGTTGTAAAGTTCTATCCAGTCGCCCTGACCTGCAGCGCTGATCTCGCATGGAATAACAGTGGCCGGGTTAACGGGCAGAGAATCTCCACCGCCGATCTGCCATGTGTGCATGGTGTTCCAGGACGGATCGAAAAGCTCAAGAATTGTTCTTGCTGGATAAACGGTACCGGCATCTCCGTAAATATTGGCGTTTCCGTAAAGAACACAAGCCTCTGCCATGGAGTTTGTAAGGTAAAATGTTTCGAGGGGAGCAACCAGTATGGAGCCAGGAAGAAATACATTGCCTGCGGGTTCCCCCAGAGAAAAACGGCAGAAGGAAATATCCTGGTAATCTGTACTGCTGTTGGTTACAGGCAGCACCCATAAATTCTCTCCGCACCAGAGAGGTGTTCCCTGAACCAGAAGATCGGGAGAAAGACCAGCCAGTGCAACACGGGCGGAAGGAGAAGGGTCTGGTCTTTGATGGTACCCTCTCACGCCCCAGGAAGGGTAGAAGACCGGAAGACTGGAACCGGCAAAAAAGGTCCCGAAAGCCATATGAATGCTGTATGTTCCTGAAGGTATCTGAAGCTCTATGCTCCATTTGCCGTTTTCGAACCTGTCAGGCTCCATGTATTTCCACTCTTCCTGCTGATCATCATAAGATAGAACACATGCTATGGCGGCGGGGGCTTCCCCTTCCAGAGTCAGTTCAACTTCTGCGGTGGAGCCCATATTCAGACAGGAAGAAATAGAAATGCTTTTCACTAGAGGAATTTCGTCTGGAAGCTGCATGTTGTGAAGAAAAGCCCCACGGGTTTCAATATCATCGATCATAACATTGCAGAGAGAGTCAAACTGTGCTGTGCTGTATTCATAATCCGGATCGGAAGCAAGATCATCTCTTATCAAAATACGGATGGAATCTATCATTCCGGGAAGGTCATTTTCAAAGATTTCTGTTGTATTGAAAAGAAGATCGCTGAACTTCTGCATGTTTTCAGGAACAGAAAGAATCCCCCGGGTTGCTCCGAAGTTGCCGATATCGCCCAGGTGTTCTCTCGTTACCCATACACTTTCGTAATCACCCTGCCATGTGTTTCCAAAAGTAGCATCCCTGTCCCACGGATAGTAGTGCCAGGTGTCATCATTTTTGTGAAGGTAGTAGTTCTTTATGATGCCGTCATTGTCGCCAATAACAACATGAACGGCAAAAGCTGCAAGAACTTCATCCACCTCAAGAGATGAAATATCATCCCGGAAGACCTCCTCGATAAGCTCAAGAAGTTGGTCTCCATAGGGATAGCTGTCAACTTTGGGTTCATTGCCCGCAAGACCTGTAGTATCCGAAAAGTGGTGAGAAAGCCTACCGTAGGTATCTGTGTTCTTGAAGAGGGGCCCGAAGGATAATCCGTTTCTTTCATAGAAGAGTCGGTCTATTCTTTCCACATGTTCATAAACACCCATATTCTGATTGTTGATTGAAAAGGTAACAAATTCCGTTAGCGGGGCCGGGAACCCCAGTTCCCGGGTAAGGTAGAGTCCCAGCGTGTTTCTCATTAAAGAGGCATCGCGGAACTGGGCGTTCAGCAGAATGTGGCCCCCATCCGGGAATAACCCCGGGTCACACACAGAGATGTGCCAGCTTTTT
>JAGLQD010000127.1 GCA_023136985.1 Candidatus Sabulitectum sp.
TCACCGGATACTCCGTTGAAGGAGACAGAGGCCGGCACCTCCAGTCCCGCAGGGGGATCAGCATAAAGCTGATCCAGAAAAACAGGGTCAACCGCTACCTCATAATGGGGCAGAGAACCCAGCATAAAAAAGAGTGCTTGAATAATCATAGTTTCGTATTATACCATACTCACAATCAATTTCCGAGGAGGATATCTTGTTTTCAGTTATACTGATTCTACTATCGACAACCAGTTTTGTTCCTATTGACGATTTTGCCGGGCTCGATGCTGTTGCAAACCCTACTGACTTTGGATTTCTTCTTATAATGTCTGCCGATTCAATTGCGAACAAGAACATGGCTCTTGAAATAGTAGAATCTCTTCAATTTCTTGATGCGGGGGAGGGTGATATCTCTCTTTATGTTGTTTCACTGAACGCCTCCGGCTATTCTGAAATAGCCGCTCTTGCCGGTGGGTTCGGTGGTTTTCCCGCTGTGGTCAGTCTGGTAGGGCACTGTGGTTTTCTAGAGCTGGACCCGGAGTTTCTGGGTTCGGAAATAGAAGATGCCTGGTATCAGTGGGGGGACGGTTCAACTCAGGGGATCTGTAACTACTGTACCAGATGCAATCCTTGATCTAGTTTACCGGACCACAATAAGTTTGGCATTTCCTTCAATAACTTCACCATTCACATTGGTCTCAACTCTTACAAAATAGATCCCTGCAGGATAATCCGCTGTGCTCCAGTACAGATCTCTTTCTATTGTCTCTGAGAATACAACTCTCCCGCTGGTGTTGTAGATAAAGCATTCGCCGGAGTTGTCGCCGATGCTGATCTTAAAGGTAGGACCGGTTCTAGATATCTGCAGAAAAGGTTCACCGGAAGAAGGGTCTTCGTTATTCACAGACAGATCACCCTCCAGACAGGCCAAAATGTTATTCCCATACAGAACATAGACTTCTCCATTGCTGCCGACTATAGGGCTTCCAACATTAGGCCCCAGGTAAAAACTTTCCAGGGTGGAGCCTGTATTCTGATCAAGAATGTGCAGGTATCCGCTCTCTGTTCCGATCAAAACCCTACCACTTCCCTCTATAACAGGATTAGATAGATACCCCTGTGAAAAAGTTCTTGACCAGAGCTGAGTACCAGAGGTGTCAATTTTTTTCAAAACGCTTCCATTGCTTGCCAGATAGAAATACCCATCAGGGTCAATCGCCGCGCTTTGCTGAATAGAATTGGGAACAGATGTTGTCCACCTCTCTGACCCATTTTCATCAAGAATCCGCCAGTGCCCGCCACCCATGTTGCCCAGATCCCCGAACAGTATGTATTTACTGCCGCTTATCTCTGCAACGGCGGGAGAACTGTATACCAGGTTGAAAATAGAATTGTATTCGTATGACCAGAGTTCTACTCCTGTTACAGCGTTAAGGGCATAAAGATTGAAATTCCCTGGTGCTGCATACAGTTTTGTTCCATCAGGATCAAGAGAGGGAGTTGTGTAAAAGCCGTCAGCTCCGGCAAAAGACAGTGTCCACTTTTCTGACCCATCAGGGTTCACTGCGTAGAGATAAGCATCGGTTACTGTGAGGTTAGTAGTGTCGCCGATATAGATGGTGCCGTCCGGTCCAACGGTTGTACCGCAGTTGACTGGCTGAACCATTGGATAAGACCAGGAAAAATCCCCATCCTGTGTATAGGCATAAAGGGAGCCCTCAGAACAAGGAAAGTATACAAAGCCGTTGTTTACAGCAGATGGGCCAATGAAAGCGTATTCTGTATGAACGCTCCACCTCAAAAGACCCTCCGGATTCACAGAGAGGAAGTAGTAACCTGCCCCATAGTAGATGTTGCCGTCATCATCAAGTGAAGGCTGATTCCACTGCCAGCCCGGAGCTGATTGTGGCGGACTGTATGTCCATGAAAGAGAAAGATCCTCCTGAATGCAGATGTCAGTTTTCCCGGTGTTTTGAGCATCATGCATGTACTGTGGCCATGCTGAGCCATAAGCGGTGTAAACTACTAAAAAAAGAGCGCTGGTTGAAATTAAGTTTCTAAACATTATAGAACGCCTTTCCTTTAACAGAAATATCATTTCATACTGGCAAAGAACCTTTTAAAGCAGCAAAGAAAAGGGCGGCAGTGGCCGCCCTTGAAAGAAAAGGTCTCTGCAATTACAGTTCGCTTATCGGATCTTCCGGAAGTTTATTGTCCTTCCTCCAGGAAGCGACAACAGGTCTTACATCCGTTACAAAAGCATCCCGCAGAATTCTGTTAGCTGTGGTTACATCCGGCTTGGATTGCGCTGCTTTCAATTCACCAAGATCAACAAGAGCTGCTCTTGCCAGGGCATATTCAGCGTTTTCTATTGCGATTAATACATTTTCCTGTGTGGAGCCCACCCTTGAATCAACCCTCAGTTCAATACTGGTATCCTCTAAATTGCGAATCCCGGCATCCTCTGCCATGCGAAGGTTAAGAAAGAGGCGAAAAAGAGCACCTGCATCCAGAGAACCTGCAGGCATTGCGCCCATCCCCAGCTTGTTGTCTGAGATGGTGAGCCTTCCAAGCATTTTCTGGTGGAGAAGAGAAACAGTTACAGATTCAAGGCTTTCACCTGGAAGCATGGAGGCAGTATCAAGGATCACCTGACAGGATTGATCGGTTTCCCGGCACAGCCAGCTCGCGGTGCCCCAGTCGGGAACGGCAGTGGCACAATATGAGGGATTGAAAGGCTTGAAACCAAGCAGCATGCTCTCGCTCTTGCGAATCTTCATGCCTATCTGCCTGAGTCCCTTCAAAATTCCAAAAAGCATGTCTACGGAGTTTTTCTCCCCTGGAGAGTCAATACCGTCGGGGATCCAGAGACCGAGTTGTCTGCATTTAATTTCCCGCATCAGTTCCATTGCCGACAAGACCTGGTTGATCGATGCTACTCTGATCTCAGGGTAAGGTGATGTGAGAGTACCGTACATGAGTCTGTGGTTGAGAACGCCCCTTTTTCGGGGAATGTGAAGATCAGCCATGACAGTAAAAGGATTGAGTTTGTTCTTCTTCAGTGATTCAGCCACCTTGGCTGCATCTTCCTTGGTTCTGAAATCCCCGGGGCAGTGAAGAATTACATCACTGACCTTTCCAGTCATAGAAGAAATTTTTCCCAACAGATCAAGTTTCTCGAAAACAGTAGCAGGATCGTCGTCGGTTTTGTAAACAGCAAGAGTGCTGCTGGCTCTGGAAACAGATTTCGTAGATACAAGCAGTCTGAGTTTTGTAAGCTGCTCCTTGACGGTCTTCACTATATCACCAACCCCTCCAAATAAATAAGCCTTATAAATTCTGCACCTGAACTCATAATCTTAACAAAAGTCAGTCCCGAGTCCAGTAGGGGTTTCCCCCGAGAAGAGAATCGAATTCAGAGCCTTCAATCATACGGAATGCCGAGCCTATTTTTCCAGCTACATCAGTTGGAATAATCGACCTTGCGGATGTTTCCGCAGCAAGAATATCCGCAGCAAGTCCGTGGACATAGGCTGCAAGACTCAGAGCATCAAAGCCTTTGCTGCCCTGTGCCATCAGCCCTGCCACAATTCCAGCAAGAACATCACCGGAGCCTCCTGTTGCCAGCCCGTGGTTGCCGGTGGGTATGGTTGTTCTATGGCCATCCTGAGAGAATACCAGAGACGGCTTGCCTTTGAGAAGAACAGAACAATTCAGAGCTTTTGCCGTTTTGTCTGCTGCGGCATATCTTGCGTTAAGATCATCGCCGCAACCGGTAAGGCGTTTCAATTCTCCCGGATGCGGGGTTATGACCGTTTCTCCGGGATATGATTTAAGCATTTCCGCAATGGTTGAGTCTATTACATTCAGGGCATCCGCATCAAGCACTACAGGAATCTTCCATGTGCCGAGAACATGCCTCAGTATTCGCTCAGTGCTGGCGGTATTCCCCATTCCCGGTCCAATAACTACAACAGAAAAGTCGTTGTAGTCTGGTAGTGAAGTTACATCACCAGGAAGAAAGTAGGTAGAAAGAACTTCTGGAATTCTGCCTGCTATTGCAGGAGATGCCGGCAGGGGAACACAGATCTCAACCAGACCACACCCTGACCTGAGAGCACCCATTGCGGAAAGTTGAGGAGCCCCGGGCATTTTTTCAGAACCGGCGAGCACAAGCACTTTACCATAAACTCCCTTGTGGCTGTCTACCGGTCTTTCCGGAAGCAGCCCTCTGGCAAAACTTTTAGTCATTACTCTGCGAAGATTGTTTCTTGGCACATGGATGCCGATATCTTGAAGAATCAGCGAGCCACATTGACCGCAACCGGGAGGAAGCAGAAGCCCGAGTTTGGGAGCGGCAAAAGTAACAGTTACTTCGGCTTTGATCGATGAGTGGTCGCACTGTCCGGTAAGGCCGTCAACTCC
The DNA here is from genome assembly GCA_023136985.1 of Candidatus Sabulitectum sp. Lineage (GTDB taxonomy): Bacteria > Fermentibacterota > Fermentibacteria > Fermentibacterales > JCC-6 > Sabulitectum. The sequence continues at coordinate 4,408 of JAGLQD010000127.1, forward strand.
AGTAGGCATATCAACTGCAACAACAGGGATATTCAGTCCGGAGCATTCCACAGCAAGATCCAGTGTACCGCCCCTGAGATTCCCGGTAAAGCCCACGCCCAGCAGTGCATCAACCGCAACGGAAGCAGTAACCTGAGGTTCATAGGAGATCAAGCCGCCGGCAAAAAGGTAGCTTTGCATATTGACCCTGCAATCATCAGAGATCGTACTGGAAGGACCAAAGGATGGGCGGACCACAACATTGTATCCACTCTGAACAAGAAATCTGGCAGCAACGAATCCATCTCCACCATTGTTACCAGGGCCGGTATACACCACCACCGAACCGTCTGACGGTGATGCCATCTGCATTACCACATTTGCAACAGCCCGGCCTGCTCTTTCCATTAGAACGATTCCCGGGGTGCCGGAGTCGATAGTTTTCCTGTCCAGCTCGGATATTTCAGAAGGTGTCTGCCAGAAAGCCATTTCATTCCCCCTAGGTTAAAAGAGCAAAGGTTAAGGATGTGTTCTGGTCCCGGGTTGCCGAGATGAGGACTTTACTGTTTCCGGCCAGTTCAAGAGCTTTTCCGGAAAGGATCGCCTTTACACCGTTTTCAGTTATGTATACTTCGATATTGTGCCAGGAGAGAGAGGAATCAAACCCTGTTCCAAGGGCCTTGGCCACAGATTCCTTTACAGAGAACATCACGGCAAGGTCAAGTTCTCCAGGATTATTCTTCAGTTCGTTCAATGTGAACAACCGACTGAGGAGCCTACCTTCATTTCTGGTAATAGACCGAATAAATCTTGAGTTCTCAACAACATCAGTACCGGTTTTCATCAGACATCTCCACTCTCTGCAGTTACAGAAAGAAGATAGTTGAATCGGAGGGTTGTGTCATGCGGTTGCTTATCAGTGAAGAACCCCGGATTAACAGGATAGAGGAGA
>JAGLQD010000128.1 GCA_023136985.1 Candidatus Sabulitectum sp.
ATGCACTTGTTCTATTCTGTGTTACAGCTCTGTTGATAGCAGCATCCTGTAGTACTGCGGTCTCGAATATTGACATGATTCATGAGAGAATCAGCAACAACAAATGCAGGATCAACAGAGAAGAATTGATCTTTCAAATGCAGGAGATCGAATATCTCCAGGATACCACATTCACTGAGATCCCGCAGTTTCTGCTGGCGGATTCTCTTCTTGTTTGTCCGGTAACTGGACAATTTTATTTATTCGAGGCAGACGGGAATGATAGAACAATTATCTGTCCTGCCGGGCATGGAGTCTCTTCGTTTTAGAAGCTCTTTGACTTCTGAGTAAATTTCATTATAATCGCTTGACTTTGCAGGGGGTTTCTGCGCCCTGTTGGAGTAGTGCAATTGGAGATAACGTCATTTTATAAGGCATAGGGGAGCAGTCGCAGTTGTTTGATAAACTTTCAGATCGACTTGGACAGACATTCAGGAATCTTTCCGGCAGAGGTGTACTTACAGAGAGTAACATCAGCGATGCCATGCGTGAGATCAGAAGAGCGCTGCTGGAAGCTGATGTTAATTTCAAAGTTGCAAAAAAGTTTGTCAGCGAGGTTGCAGATAAAGCCATGGGTGAAAAGGTTCTTAAAAGCCTTACTCCAGGGCAGCAGGTTGTAAAGATTGTTAACGAACAGATCGTTGAGCTTCTGGGAACAACTTCTGAGAGACTTGTATTTACAGGTAAGCCACCTCATGTAATACTTCTTCTGGGGCTTCAGGGATCAGGCAAAACCACCACTGCAGCCAGGCTGGCATATCTGCTGCAGAAAAAACACAATCGCAGGTGTATGGTTGTTGCTGCGGATCTTCAGAGACCGGCTGCTATTACACAGCTGGAAGTGATGGCGAAGAAAGCCGGTACTGATTTTTACTGCGACAGAAGCCAGACTGACCCGGCAGAGGTTGCAAAAGCAGCTATACACAAAGCATCGCTGCAGTACAACGATGTGGTTATTGTGGACACAGCAGGCAGGCTTCATGTTGACAGTGCCCTTATGGAAGAGCTTGAGAGGGTAAAATCAGTAACTAATCCCGATGAGTCTCTTCTTGTTCTTGACGGTCTTTCCGGTCAGGATGCTGTGAATGTTGCCCTGGAATTCAATGAGCAGATCGGGTTTACTGGAGCGGTTCTTACCAAGATGGACGGCGATTCCCGTGGTGGAGCTGCCCTCTCTTTCCGATCTGTAACCGGCAGACCTATAAAATTCATCGGTATCGGTGAGAGCGTAAAGGGACTGGAAGAATTTGAACCGCAGAGGATGGCTGGCAGAATCCTGGGCATGGGTGACATTGTAGGCCTTGCAGAGAAAGCTCAGGAGATGTTTGACGAGAAAGAGGCCTTTAAGCTTCAGAAGAAGATCAAGACCAACTCTTTCAATCTTGAAGATTTCAGAAAAGAACTTGTTAAAATAAAGAAGATGGGTTCGCTTAACGAATTAATGGCCATGCTTCCAAAGGGGATGCGACCTGCAGGAGTTGATCTTGATTCCTCTCAGTTTACACAGATGGAAGCCTTGATAAACTCCATGACCTCAAAGGAGAGGCTGCGACCTGAGATAATCAACGGCAGCAGAAGAAAACGAATAGCAAAAGGCAGCGGTAGAACTGTTACTGATGTTAACCGGCTGCTGAAAGAATACAGAACCATGAAGAAGATGATGAAGAAAATGCGTACAAACAGAGGAATGGCAGCATTATTCGGCTAGCCTGTACCTGGATCTGTACGCAAAACAGGAGGTGACGATTGGTAAAGATCAGACTTAGAAGAATGGGCAGTGCCAAGACCCCATTCTACAGAATAGTGGCTGCCGATTCGCGCAGAGCGGTAAGTGGCAGTTTCATTGAGATACTGGGATACTATGATCCCCTGCGGAAACCTCTCGAGATGAAAGTCGACGAGGGCAAGGTATTCAAGTGGCTTGGTAACGGAGCACAGCTCTCAGATACCATGAGAAGTCTGCTGCGTAAAACCGGTACCATGGCGAAATGGAGCCGTATACTGCAGGGCGAGGAAGGTATTGTACCCGAAACAGTATTCATCAAGGGTGAGAGCAGAAACTCGTAGTGAGTGCGAGGCTGACCCGCTAACTTCAAAAACCGGAGGATGAGATGAGAGAACTCGTTGAACACATGGCCCGCACCCTGGTCGAGAACCCTGATGGTGTATCTGTTGAAGAAACAACCCAGGAAGACATGACGGTTTACGAGCTCAGAGTTGAGGAAGCCGATCTCGGTCGCGTTATCGGTAAGGAAGGTAGAATTGCCAAGGCTATGCGAATGATTGTTCGCTCCGCTGCAGCAAGACACGGCCAGAAGGCCACTATAGAAATAATGGACTAGTAATTCATGGAGAAAAGAGTACCCTACGGCTTTGTTGAGAGAACCCATGGTTTAAATGGGAGAATTATACTGAAGCTTTTTGTTTTTGGCCCGGCTGAACCTCTTGAGGAGGGGACGATACTGTATGCTGGAGATCGTATTCTTACGGTTACCAGGTCCAGAAAACGGGACAATGAGCGGGTAACGGTGGATTGCTCGGAACTTTGGAAGAGAGCACAGGCTGTAGAACTGGTAGGAGAGGCAATTGAGGTGGATGTGGACAGGGTACTTAAACCCGGGTTTCCCATGCCAGTCTATGCTTTTACCCAGTTCTCTGTAGTTTCCAGCGGAAAGAAGTATCCTGTTGAGGAAGTTGAGTACAACAACTCAAACCCTCAGTTGATAGTCAAGGGAGACAGGGGAGTTTTTCCTATTCCACTTAATCTTGCCCTTACAGGTAAGGTTGATCCAGCAGAGAGAACCATCGAGATCGATCTGCCGGATGGGTTGGAGGAACTATACAACCCGCTCTGAAAGTGGCTGTTGCCACAGTGTTCCCTGAACTGTTCTCTACCTTCCTGAAAACTGGAGTGATCGGAAGAGGACTGGAGAAGGAAGTAGCCTCTGTCCAGGTGCATGACATACGCAGGCACCCTGTGGACAAGAGAGGCTCTGTGGATGACTATCAGTTTGGCGGTGGAGCCGGAATGGTTCTCAGACCGGAACCGCTGTTCGACACACTTGATGAGATATCATGGAGAGAAGGTGCCCGAGTTGCCCTGATGACCCCGCAGGGTAGACAGCTGGACACCGATTATGCCAGAGAATTGGCAGAGTGTGAGAAACTTATTGTTTTTTGCGGAAGATACGGAGGGGTTGATGAGAGGTTCCGCCGGAAGGTGGTTACCGATGAAATATGTGTTGGTGATGCGGTAGTGTCAGGCGGAGAGATTCCAGCCATGTACCTTATAGAGGCCATTTTCAGATGGCTCCCCGGGGTGCTGGGGCGATTGGAATCAGCTCGCAGTGACAGTTTCGCAACGGGTCTTCTTGATTTTCCAAGATATACCCGTCCGGCAGAGTACCAGGGAATGAAAGTTCCTGAAGAACTCTTGTCCGGTAACCATGCTTTAATAGCTGATTGGCGTTTCAGGGCTGCACTGGCTAAAACCAGAGAGGTCAGACCTGATCTGCTTGTAAATTGTAATGAAAAAGAGACAGAAATACGGTTCGCTGAAATAATGAAAGAAGCGGACCGCGCGAAGGAGCAGGACAATGGATGAACTGCTGAGAAGTGTAGGTCAGGCACAGATCAAAACAGATCTTCCTGATTTCCGTACGGGTGATACCGTTCGTGTTCACTATCAGGTAATTGAGGGCGATAAGGTTAGAGTGCAGATTTTCGAAGGTACAGTGATTGCCCGCAGAGGCGGCGGAATTGACGAAACCTTCATGGTAAGAAAGATATCCGGCGGAGTGGGTGTAGAAAGGGTTTTCCCTTTGAATTCACCGAGAATTGCTGGAATCGAAATTACCAGACACGGTAAGGTTCGCAGAAGCAAGCTCTTCTACCTCAGGAAGAAGACTGGTCGTGCGGCAAGAATCAAGGAACGCAGAGTCTACAATAAGTAAGGTGTCAGAGCTTTACCTTTTTGATCAGCGTTACCGATCCGAGTATGGCGTAATCGCTGGCTTGGATGAAGCTGGAAGAGGGCCTTTAGCGGGCCCTCTTGTGGCTTGTGCAGTTATTCTGTCTTCAGATTTTGCCAATGATACTCTTAACGACAGCAAGAAGCTTACAGACAGATCTCGCAGGCGATTAAAGCCTGAAATTGAGAGTGCTGCGGTGGCGCTGTCCGTTGGTATTGTTTCTTCTTCCGAGATTGACAGAAATAGGATGGCCTGGGCTGTAAGAACCTCATTCAAGCGGGCCATGACCCCTCTCATTATACCCACAGATGTATTTCTCATTGATGGAAACAGTGTTTCCGGTCTGGAAGCTCCGTGCAGATTCCTTGTGAAAGGCGATTCAAGAAGCCTTTCAATCGCTGCTGCAAGTGTGATCGCAAAAGTTACACGGGATGATATCATGGTTAAAGCAAGCGAAGAATTTCCCGCGTACGGTTTTGACCGGCACAAAGGATACGGTACAGCAGCCCACATCAAGATTCTTGAAAAGATCGGTCCTTCTCCCATTCACAGAATGTCTTTTGCTCCCCTGAGCAGGATGTATCAAACCGGCCAGATGTCTCTTTTCCCTGTGGATCCGCCAGATACAGGAAAAGCTGCTGAGAACAGGGCCGCCCGCTATTACGAGAACCTCGGCTACACAATTCTTGAAAGGAACTGGCATTCCACCTGTGGAGAAATTGATCTTATAGCAGAAAAAGGCAATTCCGTGTTGTTTATTGAGGTGAAATCCACTCTCACCGGTGCCTTCAGGCAGGCTATGGAAAAAATTGATCAGACAAAGCTAAAAAGGATAAGAGAAGCAGCTGAGATCTGGATAGCTTCTTCAGGAAGTCAGAGGCTGTACACAATTGAAGCTGCCATTGTTACCGCAAACAGTGTGGAGAGCATCGTGGTGGACAGCATGATGCTGTAGACTGTAATAAAATACCGATAAGGTAGGTATTGCGGCATGCAACATTTCTACATATATTTCATGAAACTCTATTCAGAAAAGAGGTTCGTATGAAGTTAACGATTTATGCACTGTTGATTCTATCTGTTGCGGGGTTCGCAGCAGAGAGAGTTGTTTTGTGGGAGTACTACACTCAAACTGGTTGAAGCTCTTGTTATGGCGGCTGGTCAGCCGTTAAAGCAGTTCTTAATCCAATAGTAGCAGCAGATAATGTTGCACCTGTTTACATGTTTCACAATGGCCCTGCTGGAAATTCATACAACTGGGGCAGAATGAGTTTTTACGGCATCACGGGAACTCCCACTGTAAAGATTGATGGCCTTGCTGCCAGTTCATCTTCATCCACCTACAATACTGCAATAAACAACAGACTTGCAGTGCCTTGCTATATGGATATTGATGTGAATATGGTTGGAGACGAAAACGGTGGAACAGCCTACATCAGCGTTACAGCCGAGCAGGCACCAGCTGCTGGAACCATTAAGGTAAATACTGTTATTCTTGAAGATCATGAGGTGGCAACTTCAGCCTGGGGTGGTTACAATGGTATGGAAATGATGTGGATTCCTGTGGCGTACCCTCTGGGAACAGGCGGAAATGTTCTTAACTTTACCGGGCCGTATCCTCAGACAATAGAGGTATCAGGCAGCTATACTCTGAATTCGGCGTCGCATCCATACGATAATCTGAATGTAGCAACATATGTTCAATTCAGTACAGGGACAAAGGAAGTTCTGAATGCCAGCTTTATTGATCTTCACGATACTTCAACAGGTATTTACGATACAGAAGAACCCCTGGAAGTAACAAGCTCTGTTCTTAATGCCTGGCCCAACCCCACAACGGGCACTTTTGCTGTTTCCAGTCTTGTACCCTCGGGAACAATTGGAGCCGTAGAGATATTTGATATCTCAGGGCGTTCCATTCATCAGTTCACAGCAGGCTCAATTGAGAATGTACACATTGAAGAAACAGGTGTGTATTTCATAAGACTTACAGCAGACACAGGTGAAGTTGTGAATGCACAGGTTGCCGTGATCAGATAGTCTTTGTGTTGATCAGAGAGTGGGAGGGTTCACCGGAACCCTCCCTTTTCCTATTGACTTTCATCCGGATTCCGGTTAACTTGCCTGACATTAATTACACATAATCTCAGAAGGGGATCAGAATGAGCAAATGGCTTGTAACCGGCGGTTCCGGTTTTCTCGGCATAAATCTTATCCGTACTCTTGTTGAAAAAGGTCACCAGGTTATCTCCATCGATATTGCTCCTTTCCTTTATCCGGACATGGCTGATCGTATTGACCACCGTATTGTGGATATCAGAGACAGGAAAGCAGTTGATGAATGCATGTCTCAGGGAATTGATGTATTCATGCACGGCGCTGCTGCTCTTCCTCTTTACAAGAAATCGGATATACTCTCAACAAACATTCAGGGCAGCAGAAATGTACTGGAATCTGCCCATGCCCATGGGGTGAAACGCGGAATTTACATTTCATCTACCGCTGTTTACGGAATTCCGGAAAAGCATCCATTGTTTGAGGATGATCCTCTGGTGGGTGTGGGACCTTACGGACACACAAAAATAGAAGCAGAGAAAATAGTAAGAGAGTTCCGGGAAAAAGGAATGACTGTCACAAGCATACGGCCGAAGTCTTTCGTGGGGCCGGAACGACTTGGAGTATTCGCAATTTTCTATCAGTGGGCAGCCGAGGGAAGAAGTTTTCCAATGATAGGCAGAGGAGAGAATCTGTATCAGCTTCTTCATGTTGAAGATCTGTGCAATGCAGTAATTATGTCTGCAGAGCACCAGAACACTGAAGCCATTAACACTGAATTCAACATCGGAGCGAAAGTATTCTCCACCATGCGGGAAGATTACCAGGTTGTTCTGGACAAGGCTGGTTTTGGCAAGAAGATAAAAGAGTCTCCTGCGCACCTTGTGATATTTGCTCTTGAGGTACTTGATTTCTTCAATCTTTCACCCTTGTATCCATGGGTTTACAAGACCGCCACAAAAGATTCTTTTGTCTCCATAGAAAAAGCTGAGAAATTGCTCGGTTTTACTCCTGAGTTCTCAAACAAAGATGCCCTTCTTCGAAATTACCAGTGGTATCTTGATAATGTAAGTAAGTTTGAAAAGAGTGATGGAGTAACCCACAGAGCTCCATGGAGTCAGGGAGTGCTTGGTCTGGCAAGACATTTCTTTTAAATGTCTGCTGTTGCAGTCGTTTTGTAAAATATAAGGAGGAAGTATGAAAAGTTTATTGGGAATGTTAATGCTGATGCTGATAGTACTTGCTGCGGGATGTGGCGAGGCTGATCAGCAGGAACCAGCAGATAGCTCCGGAGCAGAAAGCGTAGAGGACGCACAAGTTGCTGAAGATGCGCCAGTTGAAGTAGAAGTTGCTCCTCTGTATCCCGAAGGTACTCTTGATCCGTCACTTGTAACTGCAGATGTTCCGGTTGCTGCAGGTGCTCTTTTTAACGCATTCTATGCCTGGGACGAACAGACTGTTGTTATTCAGGGATATCCTTTTGTTCATTACGGCGACAGTATAACAATTGAGGACGATATCGAACTGGTAGCAGTTGCCGGAGAAAGAGATAAGCTTGTCAAGGTTACTTTCCCGGAAACACTTAATTTGAGAATTGCTGCAGATGAACTTGTTACAGTATCAGGAACAGTTGATTACAGCTGGACAGGAAGAATTGAACTTGTGGAAGGTATAGTTGTTACCGATGCTGTTGTTGTTCCCATAGACGAAGTGAGCCCGTATGCGTATGACGGAACTTCTGCTGTGGAAGTTCAGGGATTCTTTGATCTGTTCAACATCTGGATTGGTATGGAAGTCACTGTTGAGGGTTATTACATCTCTACTACTACCTCTTCTCTTTCTTCTGGTGATGTGGTGAGAATTGATCTTCAGGATTCTGAAACCCGCAGCAAGTGCGCAGCCTGCGAAATGACCGGTGATATCCCCGAGGACATCTCTGCTGGAATGACTGAAAACCGTGATGGTGTTCAGATCCGTGGAATCATTGAAGGGGAATCCTTTAATATTGTCGGCCTTGTGGAATGCGAACTGGTTAACAGATAGCAATCTATGCTTTATGCCGGGGAGAGATCCCCGGCATTTCTTTTCTTTTCAACGGAATTCCTTTGTCTCCTACAGAAGTTTCTCGTATCGGAGAAGATATTTATTCATTCCTGTTTTTCGTAGAAGAACCCGTACAACAAAGAATGCTGCAAGAGCAGTTGCGCCACCTGCAAGCACATCGATCAGGTAGTGGTGATTTCCGTAGACAGCTCCGAACCACATACCGCAGGTTACCAGGAAAAAGACAGCGGTGAGTATACGGTTCTTCAGTTGAAAACTTGCCAGAAGGCAGGTAACCGGGTTTGCCGCATGAAGAGATGGAACCGCGGCAAACACATTGGCGTTCCCGCTGTAGAATGTTTTAAACACCGGCCATCCAACCAGAGTATCAAAGTTACCCAGTCTGGAAGCCTGACAGGCAGTATCCGGAAAAAATTCGAAACCGCATGCTCCGATGTACCATGGCGGTGCTGCCGGGTAGAAATAGTACACTATGAATCCAATAAGATTAGTCAGCACAAAAAGGAAAACCATGTTGATGTAGAGGCTTTTCCGTCCGGTGAAGTAGAGGTACATTGCAAAACCAATAGGCATGGGCACCCAGGTGATGTAGGAAACTCCTGAAATAATATCGAAAAGAGTACGCTGGTGGTAAGCAAAAAATTCATTCAGCGTCAGCAGTTGATTATTGAAGAAAACACCGAAGTACTGTTTTTCCAACAGGTACAGATCCTCTATGTGTATGGTGTTGTAATTGTAGTTCGGGAATGCTCTCAGAGAATCGTATACAGTAATGTAAATTATAAACGGGCACATTGCATAGAAGAATCTTCTGGTCTTTTCATTGTAGAAATAGAGGAATGCGAAAAACACATAGCTGATCAGGTGATCCATGCGTACTTCAATTTTGAAATACATCCAGGAGAAATAGAGCAGGCTTACTACAAGCGCACTTACAAATTGTTTTCTTGTGGTCATGTTAGTTTAATTGATGTCCTTCCGGAACCAGAGAACAGTCTTCTCAATTGCTTCTTTCAGGCCAACAACTGGTTCAAAGCCAAGAATATCTTTTGCTTTCTGTATGGAGAAAATGTAGTTTGTGCCTGCGTTGTACATGCGATATTTAGTTATAAGAGGAGCATTACTGGCTCCTGCCAGTTTATAGATTCCCTCTGAAAGGCCGGCAAGAAAAAGACTTATACTGAAAGGTATTGTTAACTTCGGGTGTGGAAGGTGCATTTCATCCGCAATCGCTTCTGTAAACTGCTTCCAGTTGATCTGCAATCCATCTGTTATGATGAAGGCATGGCCAGGAGCGTTCTTGTGAATAGATGCCAGAAATACCCCCTGAACAAGATTTTCTACATAGGTAGGGCAGGTGAGGCTGAGTCCCCTGTTAACATAGGCTATTTTCCCGCTTACCAGAGCCTTCACATACTTTTCCATGAAAGTGTGATCCCGCGGGCCAAAGACATTGCCGGGCCTGATGGAAGTTATTTCCAATTTGTTCTTCTTGCCGAAATCCATGATCCAGTTCTCGGCTTCAAGTTTTGATAGACCATAATTGAATACTGGATTCTTTTCATCATCCTCGGATTGGGGAGAAGCGTGGTCGAACCCGTGAATGGCAGTACTGCTCATGTAGACAATCCGGGTGACATCGTTTTCTACAGCTGCTTTGGCTACATTCTTTGTGCCTTCCAGGTTAATTCTTCTGAACAACTCCAGAGATCCCCAGTCTGAAGCAAGCCCTGCATTGTGAACCACAATATCAATGTCATGAAGAGCTTTTTCAACACTGCTGTAATCAGTGATATCTCCATATTTCAGGGAAACTTCCATATCGTTGATAAGACTGAGATCTGAAGTTGGTCGAACAAGACCATAGACCTTGTGGCCCTCTTTCAGAAACGTCTCAACAAGATGTGACCCTATGAAACCATTAGCGCCGGTGATTAAAACTTTTGACATTAGTTACCCTTGATAGATTATGAAAAGATCTGTGAATATACCAAGGGCAGCGTGGAGGAGCACAACGATCCAGATGTTCTTTGTGCGTATGGCAATGATTCCAAAGATGATACCGAACGGAATGGATCCAATGATCTCCGGGGTTGGCTTTCCAATATGTACAAGACAAGAGGATATTGTCTGGATCAGAATTGCAGGCATAGTGCCATATTTCTCTTTCAACCCGAAAAGCAGGAATCCCCGGAAAAAGAATTCCCACGGCAGATAGTATAGAAAGAACAATCCCAGAAAGTAGGCGATAAGCGGTTGTTGATCCTGCATAAGGCTTCCCGGCAGCGGGTATTCCGCTTGAACTGATGGAAGTGTAGAGGCATGATATGCAGAAGGTACCACTATCACCGCAATTGCAAACAGCGCCCATAAGAGGTTTTTCCTCTGGCCTCTGAAAGAAAAGAGAGAATGGAGAACGCTTGATCTGCCAGAGACCATAGCAATAAGCAGCGGAGCAAGCAGCATTAGAAGAAAGAATGAAAGATACTCCAGCAGATACGCATAGACATCGCCATGGGCAATGTCATTCAGACCTGGGAAGTAGACCAGAAAATTCTGTGCTTCAGCAAAATACCGATATACAGTGAGCAAAACAGGAGCACTGACGAGCAAAATGTAGAGGTAATTTTCTGAGGGATCATAACCGGTGCTGCGAAGAATGCTCATGAGTCTGGACTTCTTCATTATTACCGTCTCATAAACGGAGCAATCTTGCCGTTGCCGATGCTGATTCCCAACGGTAATTTACAAAAAATAGACCATTCGGTATTGTGTGATGATCCCACTGGTATGTGTATTCACCGCTGTTTAAAGAACCTGATTGCAGTGTTTCAAGTTTTCTACCGGTCACATCGAACACGGCTATTTCCGCATAACCGCCTGGATGATCCACAGTAATGAGGTTTCCGGTTACAGACAAGAAAGCTCCTGGAAACTCATTCTCCTCCTGAATGCCAGTGTAGCTTGTAGAGATGAAGACTTCTACTGTGTCTGCAGAAACTGGAATTGAGCTGATGTACACCTGTGTATCTGCTCCGGTGTATTTCCTGCTGTCAGGAATGGTCCAGTATGTGAATTCAGAATTGGATGAGGTTCCCGGATATGGATCGCCTGCGTCTCCGCCGCCCATGTTCTTTTCCAGATGCCACTGTCCGTCAGCCTGTTCAAGTGCCACACGGTAATGGCCATCGCTGGTGTGCCCGGGATACCACTGATTGTTGTTGTTGCTCTGGTACTTATCAACATGCCAGATCAGTACTCCCTGGGATGGCAGCGCCTGGTCCCATCCGATCTGCCTTCTGTTCTCAAGGATGAAATACTGGTAACTGGCAGCGCCTCCGGTCCATATTCTGTAAGCAACATTTGACAGCTGGATAGCAGGTACCTGATAAGTGCCTGGTTCAGTAACTTCAATAAATTCTGTAATTCCCAGTTCGTTCCTGCAGTACGGGCAGAACTCTGCGGGGCTCCAGCCCCCTCCGTTGTAAACTCCGTAGGACATTAAACCCCAGTTGCCGATTCCCTGAGAATCGTAATCGTAGTCGTAAAGATCAGGAAGCCCCAGTACATGACCGAACTCATGACAGAAGACCGCTGCTGACTTATCTCCGGGGTTGGTGTTGTACTCGTTCTGTACGCTGAATTTGCTCACTTGAACGCCATCCAGAGAAAGGGGGGATGAGAGGCTCCAGGCGTGGGGCCAGATCATTTGAGGTGTTCCGTCGAATTTACCTGCATACATCAGGTTGACTCCATCCACAAACCCGTCCCCGTCGTTGTCATATTGTGAAAAGTCTACAATCGGATCTATCATTGTACAAACAGCTTCCACGAGACCCTGACTGTTCTGAGGATAAGAGCCCCAGCCGTAGTTGTCGTTCACATAGTATGCATAGGTCTCAGGTGCTCTGCTCCACAGAGTTGTGCTGGGCCAGTCTACTGTAACTATGTCTATCTGCCCGAAGGATACATCATTGTAATAGCTTGTGAGCGAGAATGTGTCTTGAGCAAATCCCATGGAATCAAAGTAGACCGCCGGTGTTTGTGCCTGGTTGTCAGTGAAATCCACCAGCAGTATAAGAACATTCATCTGGCTGTCATCCAGTGCTGAAACAATAGTGTTGTGTGAACCGTAAATACCATTGGGTGAATCTACACCCCTTGCAGTGGCGTTGCTGTAGGATTCAAGCCAGGTGAGATGCTCACTGGATGGTTCGTTGAATATGCCGGTGGGCGGCGGAACAGCTGCTGCTGTGAAAAAAGCTGACATGATAAGAATAGTGTAAAGGCTCTTCATGGGTAACCTCCGTTCATTGTGCTGCACTCATGGATTATAATACTGAATTACAGGGAAAAAGCAGAAAAAATATAAAGGGGCAATAATGATCGATCTACTGGATAAAGTAAAAGAAAATACTGATTCTGCTCTTGCGGAGATCGCGGCAGCTGCTGAGAGGGCTCACAGGAAGCCAGAAGATGTGTCAATTATGGCTGTTACAAAAACCCATCCAGCTGAGTACATAGAAGCTGCAGTTAAATGTGGAATCAGGCATATTGGGGAAAATCGGATATCAGAAGGCGGAAGAAAGATCAGGCTTCTTGGTAAAGAATTCGCCGAGTTTCATGCAATCGGGGTTCTGCACCGCAAGGAAGTTCGTCAGGCGGTAAGAGATTTTCATTGGCTCGATGCCATCCACAAGATTGAGATAATAGAAGAAATTGCCCGCAGAAACGCTTCAGCGCAGATTCTTCTGGAGATAAATACATCAGGTGAATCGGCCAAGAAGGGCTTTCCTCCTGATGTTGTTCTGCTGGAAAGCATACTTGGAAGAGCTTTTGAGCTTCAGTTGCCTGTAAGGGGATTTCTTACTGTTGGGCCGCTGTGCAGTGATTCTGCCAGGCAGAGAAAAGCTTTCGCTGATCTGCGTGAAATCAGGGATTCTCTGGAAACACGGCTGAATAAATCATTACCTGAGCTTTCCATGGGAATGAGTGATGACTTTACTCTGGCAGTTCTGGAGGGTTCAACCATAGTGCGGCTTGGCAGAAGGCTTTTCGGAGCAAGGGGAAACTGATACCTGCTCTCCTGAAGCAGGCGTTTGCACCACGAAGATAATATGCAATATTTGAATCTATATTCTAATGGATCTGCTACTTTATCTTACTTAGGAAATGGAGGGGGTTTGTGCGCGTAACTCCGCTTGATATAAGACGACAGAAATTTCGCAAGGGTATGAGGGGATATGATTCAGGTGAGGTTGATGCTTTCCTTGAAATGCTTGCTGACGCCTGGGAAGATGTTGCAGAGAACACTCTGATCGAAGCAAAGGAACTGGAAGTGCTTCGAGCCAGAGCAAGCGACTTTGATCGCATGGAGGGTGCGGTTCGCGAGGTGCTTGTTGCACAGCAGAGAAGTGCTGATGTGGCCAGAGAAGAGGCAAATCGCGAAGCTGATCTCATTATCAGAGATGCTGAGCTGAAATCGCAGAAAATGCTTGATGAGGCCAGAAAGAGAGTTCAGATATTAACGGAAGCCATTCGTGAGCTCCAGGACAGAAGAATGGAGATCCTTCTGAAGATGAATTCCTTCATAGACAGTCAGAAGGGGATGGTGGCCATGGAGGAGATCAGAATAAAATCAGAAATAATTCCCGCTGAAGAGAGGCTTCCTGGTGAAGAAGATGGAGACATGCCACTTCTTCAACTCTCAGAATTGTAGCGGGAGGTTTAATGTTTCCAGCAGCTGTTGTAATTATGGCTCTGCTTTCCCAGCTTCAGCAGCTGGATTCGCAGAACGAGCTTCTGTGGTTCATTGAGGATGTGTCTGTTGAACAGGTTGATCTGGGGCTTTACCAGATAAGTGTACCGGATTTTTCCAGTGTTGAAGATGGTATGGTCCTTCTTCCTGAAAGAACGGTAATGGTACCTGTTCCGCCAGGCGAGAGCTTTTCTGTAAGAGTTGTTCCGTCAGGGGTAAGATCACTTGGAGAGGTTCCGGTGATCGCTGCTCTTGAACTGGATGAGAATGGCTTTGAAAAATACACAGTTGCTGACCTGTCCAGTCTGGAAGCAGGCTGGGGTGAGGTTGCAGGCAGCGGTACTTTCAGGCGCGCAGGCTATGTGGCAGTTCGTCTTCGCCCTGTTATCGTTCAGACCGGAGAGCTGCTGGCAGCGTCATCACTAAGAATAGATATTGACTTCAATGCCACATCCCGACCTGAAACTGTTCGCGGTCATGAGGGCGATATCTTCAGATCACTGTTCCGTACCAGTGAAGTGTGGCGTGTTCCTCTTTCCCCAAGGGGAGAGAGCCCTTTCTGGGGCAGCCCGTGGGCCAGGGTGCTGGTTGATACCGCTGGAGTTTATGCGATCACTGCAGATATGATCCCTGAAGCGGTTGGAATGCCCTCTTCGTCATTCTCTATGATCACAGGCCGTGGAAGATTGATGAGTACATCCAAGCCGTCAGAGGATGCATTTGTACCCAGGTATGTACCAATCTTTGTTGACGATGGAGGAGACGGTACTTTCGACGAGTCCGACCGTTTGATATTCTTCGGCCGTGGTCTTTCCTGGTGGGGCGATTTTCAGAGTGATCACTTCAACAGCCTTTATGACAGCCTGAATGTGTACTGGGTTACCTGGGGTGGCCTGGGAGGGCCCTTCATGGACACTGTTGACGGTTCTCTTACCGGAGCGCCTTCTGCAGGAACAAGCTATGTGAACAGGCTCCACTTCGAGCAGAATCAGACACTTACTGTGCATGATGGAATAAGTTATGCAGATGATATGTACGCCTGGAACAGGATATCTTCATCCAGTTCAGCCACTGCGTACTACAGTTTCACCTCTCCGGGAACCACCGGCAGCGGAACTGTCAGGGTTAATCTGGCAGTGGCAGAGGGTTCCAGTCTGCGGTTCTCAGCCACTGTGAACGGCAGTGTTATGGCTGACACCATCAAGACTGGCAGCGGAGCCATGGTATGGGAATTCCCGGTTACCGGTCTTAAGACCAGTGGCAACTCTCTTGCTCTTCGAATAGAGAAAACAGCCGGCTCCAGGGCTTCATTTGTGGTGTACACCGACTGGCTTGAGATTTTCCCCGAGACCAGCTTCAAAAGCTGGTCCACCCAGTGTG
>JAGLQD010000129.1 GCA_023136985.1 Candidatus Sabulitectum sp.
ACCAATTGAGCTACGCCAGCACAGGACAGCGATAATACTACCCTGTGAAATGACCGTCAAGTCTATATCGGGGCAACAAGTCCCACCTGTTGACAAGCCGATTTTTTATTCATAATTCATACTTAAAAGTGTAGAACAATTTTTTGATTGGAGACTGTGAAAATTATGAATAAACCAGGAACACTCGTAGCTATACCGGTTCTGCTTACTGCGATTGTGATATTCTCTTCCTGCGGCAGGAAGGACCCGGTTCCCGAGCTGCACCTTGTACCGGGTACAGCACTGCTCCATATCCACATGGAGCCTGGGCTCAGCTCCAGTTTAACCTCTGTTGCAGGGGAATTCTTCAGCGGATTTGTTCTGGCGGATTCTCTGCTTAAGAAGGGGCCGATAGGAGTTACCCTTGTGGGCATAGACATTTCAACCCTGGAACCGCAGCTTCTTCTGCTCACGCAGGATGCCACCACAGAATACCTGACAGCCCTTTCCGCAAGAGTTCTTGACCTGGATCCAAGGCAGGAGACAGACAGAGTCGATCTAATATCCGAACACGGGTATGCCAGAGCTTCTGTAACCCAGCGGGATGGATGGACTGCGGTCTACATAGGACCGGCACCGCACATCACTCTGGGTAACTGGCTGGAAATGAAGAAAGAGAACTCACTGGCTGCAGACACATCTCTTGCAAAAGTTATTCCAGAGGAACAGCATATCACCATCCTCTTCCCTGGAAACCTTTTCGGGTTTGTATCTCTCCTTCCTCTTGAAAGACAGATCCCCTGGTGGGCTGACTACAAGGATCTTGCTCTTACCGTTAAGCCTGCGGCTATGTCCATTTTTCTTTCATGGCCTGAACCAGACACCGGAGAACCTGTTCGCACAGGCATGATCCTTGCAAGAAGAGGGGGAGGTGTGGGCTTGCTGGAGGTATCATTATCAGACAGTCACATTGATACAGACAGTTGCTTTATCCTCTTAATGGAGCTGGCAGGATGGAGTGTTTTCAATGAGTAAATTTCTTATAAGTGCAGAATCCATTGGAAAGAGCTTTGGAAAACTTCAAGTTCTTAACAAAGCCACCTTCGCTCTTGCAGAAGGAGAGTTCGTGGCTGTTACCGGTAAAAGCGGAGTTGGGAAATCTACTCTGCTTGGGGTACTGGGCACCCTTGACCCCGCTTTCACTGGAAAACTGATCATCAACGGAACAAATATAGCAGAAGCCTCATCCCCTGAACTTGCAGAACTTCGCAGGGAATTCATGGGATTCATTTTCCAGGACTTTCACCTGCTGCCCAACCTGAGTGCAATTGACAATATCCTGCTTCCGGCAGTTTTCAGCGGAACAGATACCGGCAAGGTCAGAGCTGATGCTGCTGCAATTCTTTCACGACTTGGCCTGCGCAACGACAACACCCCCACTAAATTTCTCTCAAGGGGCGAAAGACAGCGGGTGGCATCAGCAAGAGCCCTGGTTAACAACCCCCGGGTTCTCATGGCTGATGAGCCCACTGCAAGTCTTGACCAGGAGAGCGAGGAAAACCTCTTTGATCTGCTTGACTCGCTTCGACGGGAGAAAGGCTTTGCTATCATTGCAGTACTCCATTCCAAAAAGATACTCTCACGGGCAGACAGGGTTCTGGAACTGAAGGAGGGAGTTCTTCATGAAAAACATGCGTAAGGCTATATCTCTCTGGAATCGCGGTCACTGGAAAGATTATGTATTCAGCCAGGGCATGCTTCTTATTGCCTCTCTGCTTCTTGTTTTCTTCATCTCAATTGGACTGGGTGTTGGAAACATTCTTCAAAGATTCCTTTCGTCAGATCTTCCGGAAGAACAGGTTCGTATCACACCTCTTGGGGTGCAAGCGGGGTTCTTCCAGACGGAAAGAGGCGGAATGGAACTCACTTCCGACATCCTCGACTCTCTCCTGGCCATGCCACAGGTGGATAGAATAGACCCTCAGGTCTATGCCCATGTACCTGCGTATCTCAGAGGGCTCCTCGGGGGACAGAATTACTACACCGACATTACCCTGGAGGGAGTCTCGAATGCGTTTGTTCCCGATTCCATGCTTGAGTACATAGACTGGAATTACACACTGAGTGACAGCTCAACAAAACCTCTTCCCATTATCCTCAGCGAGAACCTTCTTATTCTCTACAATGCAGGCTTTGCGGAATCCAACGGACTAATGGGTCTTACCCCTGAAGGGGTCATCGGTCTTGAGGTCAGAGTAAATGTAGGCAGCAGCTCTATTGCCTCTCTGCAGTCCCCACCTATAAATCTTAGAGCTGAGATAGTTGGAACATCCAGAAATGTGGCACTTTTCGCCCTTGCGGTTCCAATAGAGTTTGTAGAGGAGATAAACGCCCTTTACCTTCCTGATGACAGCCACACATACAGCGCCCTTATGGTCACAGCCAAAGAAGCAGAGGATGTGCCCGAGATAGTCCGCTACGCCGAAGAGATGGGACTTGCCGCAGAAACACGCCGCGGGATAGCTCAAAAGGCGGAAATTCTTGTTGGGGTGGTAACAGCCGCTCTTGGTGCTCTTGCTGCCGCTATCCTCTTTTCGGCTGTGGCCAGTGCTATTCATACCCTTGTTGCTGACCTTAAGAACAGATCCTACGCACTGGGCGTTCTGGTGGCTCTGGGAACCAGGCGGGAAAGACTTGTGTACATTTTTGCCTTTCAGATATTCTTCATGTCTCTGTTCAGCACCGTATTCGGTGGCCTGCTGGGGTGCGGGCTATCGTACATTGTGAGTTCCACCCTTCTGAATCTGCTTCCTGTGCTTAAAATGGCTGTAAGCTCACTGGCGGTCTACCCTGTTGGCTGGTTGTCCGCAGGGCTTGGTCTTGTTCTAGTAATTTCAACTGTATCAGCCTGGTTCTTTTTTAAAAAAATACTGGGAACGCCTGTAACAGAATTATTAAGACGGTAAACAACGGAGGATGAAATGAAAATTTCCGTACTTATACTTGCTATCACCTTCATGGCAATTGCTCAATACCCGGATACTTTACTGGGTTCTGTTGCTGTGGGCCAGAACCCAATGGATGTCTGTATTTCCCCGGATGGACTCAGAGCTTACGCTGCGGTCGAGTTTGGATTTGCCGCTGCGATTGACATAAACGGATACTCGGATTTCTCCCTTGCAGGGCTTGTATCTCTTGATGGGGAACCGGCCACACTGCAGTGTGATCCAACCGGTGAATATCTCTATGTAGCAGATGGAGAGAACAGCAAGTTGTATGTTGTAGACACCTCTGAGCTGTCTGTTGTGAAAACTCTCGACATTCAGCCTGACCCAACTGACATGGTCTTATACTCTCCGGAGAGCAGGATCTATCTTTCTCATGGAAATGGCATGATCTCCGTTATTGACACGGAAAGCCAAACAATAGTGGAGGTTTTCTGGGCAGGAGTTCAGATAAACTCTCTGGCCTTGACTCCAGATCAGAGTCAGATATTCGCTTCGGATAATGGAAGCCCTGAAGAAACAGCTATTAATTCAGTTACAGGAAATCCTACCCGTATTACCAGCGGAATGGACAGTTACAGTTGTGCTGTATCCGGAAATGGCTCAAGGCTTTTCCTCTCCTGCCCGTCATGGAACATCATTGGAGTAATGGATATTGCATCATCAACTGTGGAGGGAACAATTCCCTGTACAGAAGCTGCACCGGACAAAATGGCTGCCCTTCCCGGTATGCCCTACCTCTATGGAGTTCGTCCCGATCAGAATATCATTACAGTATTCGGCACAGACGATCTGACTGAAAAAGGAGAGATCGCCCTTCCGGGAGGTCCTTCAGAAATTGCGGTTCACCCTGACGGAGAGAGACTCTTCGTGGTGTGCACAGGGGACAACAAGATAAAAGTGATCGGCTTTGACCCTTCGGGAATTGATACGCCTCTGCACAATCACATTCTGAGTGCAGTTGACTCGCCCTCACCCTCACCATCAGTTACATTGACCTGTTCAGAAGGTGGCACCGTTTCACTCAGTGCTTTTGATCTGTCGGGAAGAACAGTATGGACTGCTGAAACTGTAATGGCTCAGAATGAAACACGAC
>JAGLQD010000013.1 GCA_023136985.1 Candidatus Sabulitectum sp.
CGGGAGAGGTTGTAGTGACTGTTGCGGGAAACAGAAGCAACATAAAAATTACAGACATGGAGGATGCCGAATTGCTTTCATTCCTGATGAAAAAGCCCCAGAGAGTTTTAGGCGCTGGGCTTGACTTTCATCCATTTGAATCGGAAAGGCCACTATTCTTCTGCGGATGCCGACTCTCTGACAGCCATGGATTGATGGGGCATTCCGACGGTGATGTAGTTCTGCACGCTGTGGCAGACGCTATTCTTTCAGCTTCCCGGCTTGGTGATATCGGAACATTGTTTCCTCCTGAAGGATCCAGGTGGAAAGACGCCGATAGTTCTCATCTGCTTGCCATATGTGTTGAGATGGTGCAGAAAGCTGGCTGGGACATTGAGAGACTGGATGTTACTGTTATTGGCGAAAGACCGAAAATAGCACCTGTAAGGGATCTGCTCATGAAGAGGCTTTCGGATATTGCGGGAATACCTGTGGACAGGATCTGGATCAAGGGAACCACAACCAACACAATTGGTGATCTTGCTCGAGGAAAAGGAGTAGGATGCTCTGTGCTTTCCCAACTGGTGCGGAGAACTGAGTGATAGAAACAATCTGGCAATTCTTCATGGGGATCGGAAATGTATGGTACTCTGTTTTCATGGGGCTGATTGCTTTTGTTGAAACCCTTTTTCCTCCTTTCCCCGGAGATGTTCTCTACATCGCAATTTCCGGCCTTGGAGTAAACAGGAACATTCCTGTTATTGTTTTATGGTTGCCTGGTTTTCTGGGCTGTGTGGCGTCTACATTTATTCTGGATTCCATGGGAAGAAGTTCTAAACTGGAAAAACTGGAATCTCTTATCATCAGAACATCAGGCAAACACGGGTTTGAGAGATCAAAGAGGTTACTGGCCAGACACGGTGCCTGGATGCTGATTCTCAGCAGGTTCATACCCGGGGTCAGATCATTGCTTGTGGTAGCCGCTGCATCTTCAGGTATGAAGAAATCATCTGTTCTTGCATATGCATCTTTAAGCGCAGCTTTCTGGTATGTACTGATGGTTCTCGCCGGTGTTATCCTTGGAGCCGAGTTGAATCTGGCTACGGATTTTATGGCGGAACTCACCACAGTTCTTCTAATGGCTACACTGGCTGCTGTGTTGATAGGCGGGGTTGTTATTATTTTCAGAATGAAGAAA
>JAGLQD010000130.1 GCA_023136985.1 Candidatus Sabulitectum sp.
ATACCGGGGGCATAGATCAATAAGAAATTACTCGCCGGGGCAACCGTGGCATCCGCCACCGCAATGGGCATCTTCTTCAACAACTTCAGCGATCTCAACTGGATGTTCGCTGTGGTCGCACTCACAGTCGCAGTCCTCGTCGCATTCTTCTGCTTCGCAGTCGCAGCAGTCACCTGTGCAGTCTTCAACAGTTTCATCACAGGTACAATCGTCACACGGGGTAATGCAGTCACAATCATCCTGGTCGCAGTCACTGGCAAATGCAGAGCTTATCAGGATCAGGATCATTGCAATCATTGAGAGTAGCTTCATTGTATCTCCTTATTTACTTGTTTCACATTGACATACGCGTTTTTCATCTTCATTGCTGTGACACTGACAGTATCGGATCTCCTTCTCGGTATCCTTCAACCTGTCTTTGCCTTCTGTACTTTCGTGTCCTCCGCACATAAGATTCCTTTCCTGGGGCATTCCGCCCCTGTGTTCATCGTGTTCATCATCCCGGACAGCCCACCGATCATCTGCCCGAGAATTTCTCTGTTAGCTGTATAGTGTATGTGGTATCCGTATCTGTTGTCTGTTACCAGCCCGGAGTCGCGCAAAACCCTCAGGTGCTGTGAGACCGAAGACTGTGATGCTCCAAGCTTTGCCGCCAGAGTACCAACGCATAATTCCTGCTGCAGCAGTAATTCCACAATGGCCATTCTCTTCTTGCAGGAAAGCGCCCTGAACACCTTGACCATCTCAACAGATTCCATAAATCATCCAATCAACTAAATTAGTATATGCGCAATATCTAATATACTTTTTTCGCCATGTCAATTCATCCAGGTAGAGGCTGTTCCAGTAGGTATCAACCAGACGATATGGCCAGAAATGGCCGGTGAATTCCAGCGCGGATCTTTGTTTCCGGAAAAAGAGCTGAATGGTTTCCCCATGCCATGGAAAGAGAATCAAGAACATGTGCATCAACACCGGCAGAGCCAATTCCCCCTAGTATCATCAGAGAGAACGGAGTTTTTTCCTGACCTGTGATGAATATTCCCGGCTCCCTTCCCAGCCAGCCAACAAGAGTATCTGCTGCAATTGAAGGGCAGATCAATCCTGCCACCCCTTTCCTCGCAGCAAGAGACAGTATGGCTGAATCAGCAGAATTTGAAACGAAGGCAATGTCATTGGTAGAGGAATCAGCAAGAGGATGAAGTGTTCCCCGGACGGTTCTTCCAAACCCGAGCACACCGGACAGTTTCAACCCCGAAGAGACAAGAGAAACGGCTCTGCAGGAGGCAGTGGAAACAACAGTAGCAGCAAGCGGGCTTTCTATTCGGATGGGAGTCATGGTGTACTGTATTGTTATTGTTCCCAGTTTGTGATCGATATTGGTTACAAAGCCGGGATGCGGAGCAAGGCAGGAGGATACTCTGGGATCACAGGCTAACAGATGTGATCTGTATACAAAGTCACCAACTGCAACTCGCAGATACTTTTTCATTTTGTGTGGATGCACACCCATCTTGTGACTCACTTGAATTACATGTGGCTTGTGGTCGTGGGTCATATCTTCTTCAAGCATGACTATTCCCGGAGAGATGATCCTTGTAACAATTCCATTTACCGGGCTGCAGTACATAGCTCTGTACTGCCCGATAAGATGATCAAAAAGAAGGTCTCCTGTATTTACTGTGGTTCCGCGGGATACCGCAATGGCTTTTCGGACCTCTGCATCGCTAAGCTCTGAAGGACAACACAATAACCCTCTAATATCAATTACGAAGTGCCTTGGGGGAACCTCTTTGACCTGCCCGAGACATTCACCGGCAGAGACTTTACTACCCCGGGCTGCATAAAGAACCCCTTCACATGGAAGCGACATCGAGTACTCTATCTGCTGCCTGGTTAACCTGGGAATTGCTCTGGCAGGCAGTGTGATCTGC
The DNA here is from genome assembly GCA_023136985.1 of Candidatus Sabulitectum sp. Taxonomy (GTDB): domain Bacteria; phylum Fermentibacterota; class Fermentibacteria; order Fermentibacterales; family JCC-6; genus Sabulitectum. Next base: position 1,935 of record JAGLQD010000130.1, read on the forward strand.
TGATCTGAACACTGCGGCTCTTCCAAAAAGTCCAATGGCAGCGGTTCAGAATTCTTTCTGCAGTCTATCAGCAGCGGCAGGCCGTCACAAACAGATTCTACTCCGACAATAGAATGATCAAAGACCTTCACGCTCATGCCGGAAGTATCCGGGATGAAAAGGAATTCTCCTGATCGAACAGTTTTTTTGCCGAAGGAGCCGGTTACTTCGGCGAACTTTCCGTTCGTGACAAATGCAGGGCTGAGTACTCTGCATACAGGCCTGATGCAGTTGCGCATATAGAATTCAAGAGCCTCTTCCGGGTACTTCTGCATAAGAGTCCCCATATGTGGGCTTCTGAAGTCGCTATCAACATAAAGAGTTGTCAGTCCCGGTGGACGGAATGCTTCAGCAAGCAGCCATGCGGAGCGCAGTGGGCTTGAGTGAGAAAAGATTCCGCCTGCGCCAATAAGCATTCCCAGCTTATCCAGTTTGAACCTTTTTCCTGACAGAGTCTCTAGAACAGGGTTCATAGCAGATGGCCTTCTGGGGCTCAACCTTTCCCGCCAGGCAAGAAGCCCAGTATTGTAGGCAACCACAAGATGATGACTCCATGCAACACGCAACCCTTCAACAGCCACAGATGCTTCTATATCCGACTCAATTGACGAATCAGGAACAGTGGAGGGAAATAGACTTTTGCTCATCACCCAGCTTCGCAGTGACTCACTGCTTACGCCTGGTATATGCCGCAGAATTGCAGGTAAACCTGCTTCTGCAAGAGTATTGGTCATGCTGAAAGACATCCCTATATTGGCTGCTACAGTTCGTTCCATATTACCTTTGGATACTGTAAAGATGTCTGTTGTTGCTCCTCCCATATCAACCAGCATTGCACCGATTCCCAGGGCAGAGCTGCCTGCCTTAAGAATATTGGCCACACCAACCGGAGTGGGCACTATGGGAGCTGAAACAAGTTTAAGCAGCTTGGGGTAACCCGGTGCGCGCTTCATAACATGATCCATGAACAGGTCCTGTACAGCAGCTATG
>JAGLQD010000131.1 GCA_023136985.1 Candidatus Sabulitectum sp.
AGTCTTACACCAGTGACATTACCGGAATGCTGGAAGGACATGTTCTCAAAAGATGGTCTTTCTCCCTGCGGTGAAGTTGGAGTGTTGGAGAAATCCACCATTTCTTCATCTTCGTCAAGCTGACCATTGGAATTCTCGTCATGAAAGGCCATTGCAACATAATTTCCTGCAGGAACATCAAAGAGCTCCAGGTGGACAGCAAGATCAGAGATCTCAGAACTGGAGCTGAAACCAGCCTGATTTGGATTCGGAGGGAATCCCCATTCCCCCTGGGAGAATAATACTGCCACAACCTGTCCCTGATCAGATTCAAGTCCCACGACATCAATAACTACAGTTCCAGTTTCAATGTCTGCTTCTGTTTCCATCTGAAACAAAAGAGTTGCTAGAATAATCCAAAGCACTTCTTTCTCCTTTCAACGGGTTAATTCTATACTATTTCGATTTCATTATAAAAGTTTCAACAAATTGTAACAGATTGTAATCGAGTACGGATGTATCAGCCTTCTTGACTGGGGATGTTTCTATGAGTAACGCGATAATTAAAGGGATTTGAAGCAAAATTAGTTGGAGGTTATGATAAGATTGTCAGCAACTGTTGTATTGCTTCTTGTGTGCACAGGTAAAAATTCTGACGCTATGGCAAACGGAGTTCACGTTGATTTCTCAAACACCCTGGGTTCAGGAAATGTAATTCACAGCCAATACAACGGGCTCGAGCTGGTTCTCCGAACCTACCGTTTGCAAAATAGAAAACAACGGTTTCTTCGGTTGCACTGTGAAGCTGTACAGCTGGCAGGATCAGTATAATTAAACTGGTGAGTTGCCTATTCTAAGAATATCAGGGGTTCCATTTTTTTCTTTTTCTTTCTTTAACTGCTGCAGAACATCCAGGTTGCTTTTCAGATGGGTCAGCAGTTGCTGGATATCTGTTATCTCTGATACGATGGGGCATACCTTTGTTTTCATATTGATCTTCTTGAAATTAGGACTCATCTGCCCTGCAATTATGAAATCAATGTCCTTACCCAGATAAGAAATAATTGACTGCCGTTTCTCGGTGGATCCGTGAGCTGTGGTTTCGTCAACATTCCTGAATTCATTCTTGATCTGTTTTGTGATATTTACAGTTCCATCATCCAGGATCTCACCAAGTACAAACAGTTCTGAATCTCCAAAGTGTTTTGATGTCAATTCAATGCCGTCACTGCTGGCCAGTGCGAATTTGCAGGATTTCATTTTTTCTCCATGGTTCTTTAAGTAGGTGTTTGGCTTGGGAGTACAGTTGTTTTCTTTGATCAGTTCTGAAGCATAATTAAAGATATGAACAGGCGATGTCAAGTTAGTTGCAGTTTGTCCGGCCATGTGGATAAATATATATTTCAACCCTTGTGTTTGATTTACATCTGATTTAAG
>JAGLQD010000132.1 GCA_023136985.1 Candidatus Sabulitectum sp.
CGAATTCCAGCACATGATCCACTGGAAGTATGACGATGATGAAAGCACCTGGGTTAACGAGGGAATGGCTGAACTGGCCATGTGGTTCTACGGACACCCGGATAATATTTCATCATTCAACAGCAATCCTGATAACAATCTCACAGTATGGGATGGGAACTGGGCGGATTACATAAAAACCTACCTCTGGTCACTCTACTTCTTTGAGCAGTACGGCGGGCATCCCACAGTTTATGCTCTTGTACACGAGCCGCTGAACTCTATGGCAGGGTTCGATGCTGTTCTGGACCAGTTCGGGTACACGGAGAATACTGAAGACATATTCATAGACTGGGCAGTTGCAAACTTCCTGGATGATACATCAATAGCAGATGGAAGATTCGGTTATTCCGGTGACGAACTTCCCAACTTTTACGCACTTCCGTATTCATCATATCCTGTGGATGCTACAAAAACTGTAAAACACTGGGCAAGTGATTACTATCGTTTTCAGGATATACCATTTCCATACCTGGAGATAACCTTTGATGGCTCTGATGATAACCAGTATGCTACTCGCGTTCTTGTTATTCATGATACTGAACCAACTGAGGTTTTTGACCTGAGTCTTGATGAAACAACACAAAGCGGAGCAGTAGTAATGAATGATCTCACTTCTGATGATCAGGTAATTCTTGTTGTTACAAGTGTTTCCAGTACTGGTGGTCCAACTTACAGCTTTACGGCTGGAGAAGCCCTGGGAATTTCTACAGATCCAGAGCAGCCAGGTGTGGCTCTCAGTATGGTTCCTTCAGTTAACCCTTTCAGCAGCACAGTTGATCTTCAACTGAACTGGAGCGGATATTCAGGTGACCGCAATCCAACTGTAGAGATCTTTGATATACAGGGAAGAATTGTTAACACCCTTTTCGCAGAAACAGTTTCTGAAGGCACTGCTTCTGTTGAGTGGAATGGCGAATTACAGAACGGCAACAGAGCCAATGCAGGCATCTATTATGCCAGAGCCAGAGTTAACTCAGAGGAGAGCACGGTTAAGTTGATGCTTCTCCCTTAATTCTCAGGTCACAGTAAGCAATCCTGAACCCGTTCTGCCAGCTATTTGGCAGAGCGGGTTGCCTTTTGGGTCTTGTGGACAAATTACCGCTCTGCTCATATTTTTTGTTCAGATTCTTAGTCTCAAACAGGCAGATCGCCTGATTTTCTCATATTCACAGGTTCCAGCTTGACTGCGTATCGCATAACATGAAGTCGCGCAGAATGTTGTAATTCCCTACTAAAACAGTTGGTTGACAAACTGACCGATAGTCAAAATAGTAAACGCGATTTTGGAAGTTTGGACACACAGAAGGATTTCAGAACATGACAGAACTGAGAAAAAAGCAGGAAATCAATTTCAGGAAGAACCTGATCATTGATGCTGCGAAGATCATCTTTTTTGACAAAGGGTTTGAGAATTCTACCATGGAGGATATTGCTCACGAGGCTGGATACAGCAAGGGCTCTCTCTATTCATACTTCAACAGCAAAAACGAGATTTGTTTCACCATCGTTAACAAGTACTTTTCAAAGATCGTTGATTCCATTCAGGAAATATCAGAACGGAGTGTTTCCGGGCTTCAGAAGCTGGTTTGCATAAAGGAAGCATTTGTAGGTGATTATGCTCAGAACTCCCAGTTCTGCAACATATACGAGACTTTTAAGTACCACCGCAGTCAGTGCTCCGAAGTTGAGAATGAGATAAGAATTAATGTGTCTTACAACAAGAGGATCAAAGAGCTTATCGTTGGAATTGTGCAGTCTGGTATCCATGACAATTCAATCAAGGCTACTGTTGATGTTAAGAGGCTTTCACAGTCTTTCTGGAATGAAAAGAATTGCTTCATTGCAGAAACAATGTTCAGTAAAGCAAATGAATACAACTATCTTTTCGACTTGATCATCGATTCTATAAGAACACCGGAGGATGTATGAAAAAATCAAAATCAGCATTTATCGGGGTAGTTATCCTGTTTGCTGTATGGGTAATGCTAACAGATTTCTCACCGCAGGAAATGATTCTGGGAGGGGTCACCGCTCTGTTGATAGTCTTTCTTTTTCACAGCAGACTTGCTGTACTTGGGGATGTTAAGCTTAATCTCAGATCACTTGTTTATATGGTGATGTATCTGTTTGTTTTTACGTGGGAGCTGCTGAAATCCAATATTGACGTTGCCCGCAGGGTTATTTCTCCAAAGCTTCCTATCAATCCCGGTATTGTAAAGGTGAAGACAAGGTTGAAGAGCCCATTGGGAAGAGCATTTCTGGCAAATTCCATAACTCTTACCCCGGGTACTCTCACTGTGGAGATGAAAGGCGAGTATTTCTACATTCACTGGATAGATGTAACCAGTGATGATATCGAAGGTGCTACAGAATCAATTGTTTCAAACTTTGAAAAGTATTTGGAGATTATCTTTGGCTGACACACTCTATAATGCTGCGGCAATAATCGCTCTGATAAGCATTGGGCTCACATTCGTAAGAATGCTTCTGGGACCAACTGCTGCAGATCGGACAGTTGCCCTTGATGGTATGACAATCATCACGATCTCATTGATCGTGTACATTGCATACTATTTAGACAGAATCATCTATCTTGATGTTGCAATTGTTTATGCGCTGATGAGCTTTATCGGTGTAGTGGCCATTGCGCGCTATCTGGAAAGGAGAAAATAATGGAATTGATCGGATCAATAGTTACATTGACAGGTTCCATTGTGCTGCTCCTTGGAGCCCTTGGAATTGTCAGAATGCCTGATGTTTACAACAGAATGCAGGCTGGAACAAAAGCAACAACCCTGGGGACGATTCTTTTTCTAATCGGCATTTCTCTTGGACATGCTGAATGCGGTTGTTTTGGTAAAATAGCCATACTGATTGTTTTCGTTCTTGCTACAAATCCGGTTTCATCCAATGCTCTTGCAAGGGCAGCTCACTCAGCAGGTATCAAACTCACAGAGCGCTCTGTGAAAGATGACCTGAAGTCTGACAACGAAACGGGGGAAGCGAAATGATCCCCGTAATAATAATCGGTCTCGGGGTGATCATGCTTGCAGCAGCTGTTGCAGCCATCTACTTCAAAAGTCTGCTTGCATCAATTATCAGCGCCGGAGTCATAAGCCTTCTTGCAAGTGTGATCTACCTCATACTTGGCTCTCCTGATGTTGCAATGACTGAAGCATCTATCGGATCAGGGCTAACCACTGTGATCTTCCTCTTTGCTCTGCACAGAGTGCGAAAGGGGAAATCAGATGATTAAGAATATTGCAGTACTTCTGGCTGTCGCCGGACTTCTGATGATCTTTCTTCCTGTGATCTCCGGATTCCAGGAGAGAGAGAATCTTAATGAACTGGCTGCAGATTATGTAGATGGGTCCATCCATGATCTTGGTACTCCCAATGTTGTTACCTCAGTGATCGTTACTTACCGTGGTCTTGATACGCTGGGCGAGGTAACAGTGCTCTTTCTGGCCACAGTGGGAGTTGGTCTGTTGTTGAAGGGCAGAAAGGAAGACATGCTCCGGATATCCTCTTCTGAACTGCTGGAAACAACCTCTTCAGTGCTGGTTGCAATGATAATGATCCTTGGGGTCTACATCTTTACACACGGGCACCTTACACCAGGTGGTGGATTCCAGGGCGGTGTTATCTTTGGTTCCAGTCTGATTCTTCTGGCCATTTCTTATGACCTGAAAACACTTGTAAGACGGATTAAGGAAAAAGTCCTTGGGATTTATGCTGCCCTGGGAGTTTTAATTTATGTCGGGATTGGAGCCATCTGTATGCCCATGGGGGGCAACTTTCTGGATTATTCAAAACTGGCAC
>JAGLQD010000133.1 GCA_023136985.1 Candidatus Sabulitectum sp.
GGACATTTTCGGGTTGGCTGTAGGTGCCCCGCAAATGGTTTCAATATTATACCCTCTGCCTGCAAAGAGGCCTGTTACCCTTGCTGTAACACCTGGCTCATTTTCTACCAACATAGTGATTATGTATTTATCTTTATCCATAATCTGCACCCTGAACGGCTAAGTTTATAAGATTCGTCATTTTGCTATATATATTAATTTCCGATCGAATGATTGGTTCACAGAGTTGAGTACACAATTTCGGAACACTCATCAGCAAAATGCAGAAAACCTCAAGATCCTGCGCATTCTAAGTGCCTATTATCAGTATAATATCTTAGCTAAATAATCAACACTTAAGGCGTGTGCCTATGCGTAAAACCATTTTAATGGTCATGGCCTCACTGTGCCTGGTCGTATTATTAACCACCGGTTGCAATGAAGAAAAGGATCTGCAACTCGGAAAGATGGAAGAGCAGATCAACATTAAAAGCCCGGTCAATATGGTCGGGCTTTTTTATTTCCACAATCTCAAAATTGGTATTGTGTTTTGTGGGGTGCTGTGCTTTAAGATTTACGATAAATTTATCCGATTCCATATTTGCATTCATTAAAATTATCTTGAGGGTGTTGTTTATGGATCGCACTGAGCGTTTCTATAAGATTGACATGTTCCTCAGGGAAATATCGGCCGTACCTCTATCTCGATTTGCAGAGGAGATGGAAGTCTCCCGTTCCACCGTCAAACGGGATATCGAATATCTTCGGGATCGGTTCAATGCCCCGATTGTTTGGGATCGATCGCAAAGAGGTTACCGTTACGGCAGACAGGAAGAGGGTATGCCTCAGTACTCCCTGCCCGGCTTGAAAAAGACTTTCAGTCTTACCTTTTTGGTAAAGGTAAAGCTAATAAGACTGTACGTACCAACGAGCGACGGGCCATACTGGGGGAAGATTTCAGGGATTTGAATAAAAAGAAAGAGGCGTTTGAAAAGGGTTAGAAGTGAAGCCGATTATGCAAGTTGAAAAAAAGGAGGTTCCATGCTTGGAGCAATAGCCGGTGATATTATTGGTTCGGTTTACGAATGGGATAATATCAAGAGTAAAGAATTTGATCTTTTTAGCCCAGGGGTATTTTTCACTGATGACAGCGTCTTGACTGTTGCCCTGGCCGAAGCGATATTGAACGGAGACAACTATGGGCAAGTCCTGAAAAGATACTACGACCGCTATCCGGATGCCGGGTATGGGGGATCATTTCACAAATGGGCAAAAGGACCTGATCTCAAACCTTACAACAGCTGGGGCAACGAATCTGCAATGAGAACCAGTCCCGTTGGCTATGCCTTTGAAAGTCTGGACGATGTATTGTGCAAAGCGGAATACTATGCCTCTTTCACCCATAATCATCCGGAAGGTATCAAGGGAGCTCAGGCCACGGCGGCAGCAATTTTCCTCGCCCGAAAAGGGGCTTCAAAAGAGATGATAAAG
>JAGLQD010000134.1 GCA_023136985.1 Candidatus Sabulitectum sp.
ACTTCGCTAAATCGCTCAGCTTAGGATCAACTATTGATATTCCAGGTGGTGCAGAAATCGCAGCTGCACAGAATCCTTTTTACTCTTCCACTGTCATAACTCTCGCAGGCTTCCCGGGTGAAGTATCTCTGGAAGTATTTGACCTGAGGGGTAGAATGGTAATGTCAGAAGTTGCCGAAGGTTATCTGCTTCTGGACGGAACATCTCTGCCATCCGGAGCTTACCTTATCCGTGCAACCGATGAGACTGGTAATTCTGCTACTGCCAGCGTGCTTAAGTTGTAGGAATTCACAACAAGGATAATGGGCGGGATAACTCCCGCCCATTTTTTGTCCCAGTTGCAACTGTCATTCAATTTTTTATAATCTGTAAGAACTTCTTGGCGACGATATGCTTATGAGCCAGATTGTGAATGAACCTCCTGGTACACCCCCTGTATTCTTTTAACAGATCGAATACATCTACGCCGAGTTTTAGACAAAAAAATGCCCTGCTATTGCACTCTTCTTCTGTATTTAAATCAGTTTTCTCTCCACGCTTTTGCCTCAAACGTGAATCGAAAGCTCCTGTGTATGTATTAATCAGGTGTTGACATGCGTTAAAAGGTCTGTTATAAAAAACGAGGGTTTCATAAACCAGCAGGTAATTCTGGAATCCAGCTTACACACCCCCATAGTGCCTGCACCTTTTTGGGGAAAGGGATGTAACATCCATGAATACGGAAATCAAAGAACTGATCGATGAAAGGCAGCTATCACAGTGGCATCTTATGATTGCTTCACTTCTCGGCTCTCTTGCAAGCCAGCAGGGAATGTTCAACCAGGCATTTCTTAATCGACTCCTGAAACACTCCATGGACAAGTTCATTATCCCCTACTTCCAAACCCTACCTGACTACAATGAAGCGTGTGATACTGCCAGACATGGAACAACAATAGCACAGCGCCTTAAACCTGTTGTTGCCTTTATGGACAATGTTTTCGGGTTGGCAGGTCAGGTTGAAGTAATAGAAAAAGATGACAATCATGCAACTTTCATAGTCGGCTCGGCCGGCTGCCGGTTCTGCCCTATAGGAGTCGGCAAAGCAGAGCTTGCTCCGGGAGACACCTTCTGCCCATTCCCGACAATGCTTGAAGAAACTGCAAACGAAATGCTGGGAGAGAAGGTCCTGAAAACCGTTCTGACCAGGGAAGGTATGAAAACAAAAATTCTTAAAAAGGAAGACGGCAATTGCTTCATAAGCTACGTAGCAACCCAGAACGCATAACTTCCCGCTTTGTTTCCTGACCTGAATATACCATCCGGTTGATTCCGCCCAGGAATCAGCCGGACTTCAACAGGATGATCCTGGTACGTACAATCTGTAGGACATGCTGATACGAACACGGCGCTTTAGTTCTGCAGCATTGTGAACTCAGTTTGCAGTTCAGCTATAGTATATATTTATTCATTATTGATTTTATTCTTGTGGCATGGCCTCTTTCCTGAGCCACAAGCATAGAGAATGTTTCAATTATGTTCTTAGCCAGATCAGTGAAGGAAAGCAGGGTTCTGTAAATGCTTTCAGTCCTCAATTCCCTGTTGTAAGCAGTCTCGAGGATTGCAAGCGTGGTTGGATCCACCGGTAGGTCTTTAGTTGCAACAAGATGATCAATATCTTCATTTTTTATCTGAATTACATGATCCATGTCAATGCTGGTTAAATGACCTTTATCAAGAAGCGTGCTGATCAAGTTGAAATGCTTGAGTTCCTCTTCTGCAAGCTCCAGCGCAAGTTCCTTCAATTCCGGTGAAGATACATCCGTGGAAACCGTTTTATAGAAATTGTACGACTCCATTTCAATATTCCTGGAATACTCAAGAACTTCAGATACTGTAAAATCGCGCATGTCATTCTCCTTTATTATCATCATGATACTCTACTGGCATTCTGTGTCAATGAACTCAAAATAGCATAGTGGAACGCTCATTCTTTCAGTAACCCGGATTAAAGCTTTTGGTTCAGATCCCGGTAATGCTGGTACACTTGTACGATAGCATACTACAGAATGTATTACTCTTATGCTCTTGACTGCAAGAGCGGAGCCTCTCTATGGCCAATCACAGCAAAAACTACTCATGACTTTCAGATTCGTATTTTCAGGCGGTGATGCTACAGGGTTACACTGGGAGATGTGCTTTCCGCATGTAGGCTGGTCTCTGCTCCATGGGGTTGCGCCAGGTATGAACAGCGTCAAGCATTACAGGTTCATTTGCAATGCTCTGCAAAAACGCTTCCCAGTGGTCCTCGCGCATTAGAGCATAGTCCCTGCTCAATGAAAAGAAGTACCTGTCAGCCAGTTCAGGACTGAGATACATGGCAACCTCATCCCGCAGGATCCCTGCTGTTATCCGCCAAACCCGCTGTCGGGGGAAGTAATCCTCCGGTGCCCATGGAAGAGCATCCACTTCATATGTATAAGTGATCAATTCTGCAAGAGCCTTGTGAGCGATGATCAGTTCGAATTCAATATCTGCAAGCGCTGTAATACTTTCTTCCGCAAGCTCCCGGTAGAAGCCATAGGGAGGGTCGTGAATTTCAGGGTTGTATGATCTGCCTGTGTAAAAGGAAGAAATCAGCAGCAATGCAAATAGCATAACAATCACTGATTCATTTCTTCTTTTCTTAACTGTTGTGAGCTCCATGATCTTTTGTATTCCACGGTTTATGTATGGAATGCAGAGTAGAGGAAAGATCAGCAGTGTAGCATAAAGAAGCCGGTATGAGAGGCCTGTAAGTGAAAACTTGAAAAAGGGGAACAGCCCGGCGAGAGAGATGATGATTAGTATGTAATACTCTCTGCCAAGGCGAAGGAAGTTGAATCTTTTCCTGCAAAGCAGGAGAGAGACTGTTAAAACAGGTAGAATGCAGGCAAGAAATATCTCTGTTGCCCAGACCGTTGTAAGCTTCTCGGAACCAAAGGCTTGTATGAACGATACAGGCACAAATATGGGGGTATGTGAGAGATTGTCAGTAACTACTTCCAGATCATAGAATGAAAGGGCAAGAGATAGTTTGCCGGATAAAAGAACAAGAAAGATAAGTGGAATAAGGAGAATTGCTTTCCTGATGTGTTTCCTCAGCCATGATACTGGGTTACTGCCTTCGCTCTGTTTCTTTGTAGTTCGCAGGTAATCGGGTAGTCGTTTGAGCCATGGGTGAAAGAACAGCATCAGAAAAAATAGAGAGAGAACCGCGGAGAAACGGTGAGTAAAGTATGTCGCTGCCAGAAGCAGTACTGACACTGTTATGCCAGCCAGGAAATGAATTACAGATATGCCCATTTCCGTCCGGTTTCTCCATGTCCTGCGTGTTCTGTAAACCGAAGAAATGAAGAAAAGGAGCAGAGCAAACCCCAGAAGGTTCTTGGGAAACTGTGTGAAGAAGAAATTCAGCGATGGACTGGCCGCAGAAAGAGCAGCTGCCAGTAGAGCCGTGAAAAACATGGAATTGTTGCTGTTAGAGCTAGTGATGGGTTTTCCGGCTTTCAGCAAAGAGAGAGTCAATGCGTATACTGAGAGCACAAAGAGGGTTTTTATAAGAGCGGCACTGATCTTGTAGGAGGCTACATAATCTCCGGTGATTGCATGCAGTGCAATAACCGGCAGATAGACAAGGGAATACTCCGGAGAATGCATTGCCCCTGTATTGTTCAGGGACTGCACCTGGATCAGGTAGTAATAACCGTCCCAGCCGTTTGCATACTCAGTGCCGTTGAGTGATTCGAGGCCACTTCCCGCCACAACCACCGCCAGTATAACCAGCAGGGCTGCAGCGGTAAGTCTGGTTGTTTTAAGATTCTTCTTTAAAATGTAAATTCCTCGAACATGCCACGCTGACTTGAAATGGTCTCTCCGTCGAATTCCAGGATATCAGTGAAAATGGTTGTGCGGTCCAGTTCCACTTCTGGAGGAGGTATTGCTCCAGAATATGGATCATATGCATACTCCAGGTAGCTTCCCATTCTATGCAGCTTTCCAAATATTCTTACGGAATTGTCATCAATGATCTGCCAGTTCCCATCAGCGTACATTGTCTCATCACTATCATCCATCTCCAGTAGCTTCCAGATTATAAAACTGCCGTTGGAACGCAAAATGAAGTGTTGCTCACCATTACTATCTTCAGACCAGATTCTCGCATATATCTGCCTGTCAATAAATACACCTGCATCTGTGTTTTGTGCCCACTCCAGCAACTGATTTTTCCTGACTTCTCCTTCTCCGGATCGAAGCTGGAACCAATCGTTTCCGTCAAAGAAGCACAGTTCGCTTATCACAAGGTCTTTGTATGTAGCACCTTCGTATACATCAAGAATGTTAAGAGAAAAACTCTGCCCTTCCAGTGGTGTTTCCAGAGTAATTACCTGTGGCACCATGGTATCGTTAATTGAGTATACAGAGCCGTCCTCGCCCTGAGGTCCAAAGGAAATGCTGGCGACCCTCTCATTCTGATCAAAGTGTGTCTGGGACCTGTGGTAGCCATTCCAGATCTTGATCTTTTCAATCCGCTGGCTCTGATCAAAGTGGAATGACAAGTTTTCTCCCTGGCCACTGCTCTCTGTGTTGCCGTCGGACCAGCCAAAATCAGAGCGGGAATCAAAAAGAAAATCAGGATTATAAGCCTCTACAGGATCCAGCGAAGAACTGGCCTGAATGCTTCCTGAAACTCTGGTAACTGGTTGAATCTGCAAGGGAACTTCCTGACCGTATTCATTTTCTACAAGAAGGTTGACTTCACTGATCCCAACAGACAAACTGCCGTTATAGCAGAGGCCGTTCTCAGGTACTTCCCGCCCATGATATCCGGTGCCGGAAATTCGAATAAACAGACTTTTAACCTTGCGATCAATCGAAACGGATTCTTCCCGGTGAATGTCGTAATACGGTCCGGAAATACCATTGATGTAAAGCCTAACCGAGTAAAGCTCTGCAATGCTGTTACTCTCGGGAAGAGCTTGCATGCTGATTGCATCAATGTGAATTGGTGTCTCAAAGGAAAAGAAAAGCCCTTCGCTAGGGCCTGCACCCGGCATGGTCACCCAGCCGGTGTTTGGATCATTGTCGAACACATTCTCCGGGCCGAACTGGTCTTCAGGCATGTTCACAGAGGTTGCGTAGCACAATTCGACAAAAGCACCCGGCTCTTCTTCCTGTGCTGTTTCCTCTGTGATCTCATCTTCGGGTACAGTCGATTCGCTGTTAACAGGCTCTTCTGTTTCCTGCTCTGAAGTAACAGGGGGATCCGATACTTCTTCGCCGGTACACGACAGAAATACTGCTGCGATAGATAGTGCAATTAGAACAAATACTGCCTTTTTCATTTCTACCTCCACGGGGGCCACTCAAAGTGTTTATTGATATTCTCAAGGGATACATTTTCAAGTTGTTTGTCGAAATGCTGGTAATCCTTCTCTCTCCAGTCTCCACCCCATCGCCACCCTAGATGTCTGAACAATCGGACCACAAGATGCCCTTCATAAAGGGTACCGGGAGCAAAGGGGTCATACTCGGCATTCTCGGGAAATACCTGGGTGCCTGTGTAATAGGGGTTCTGCAGCGGGTTGATGTCTATTGCCAGTCCGTACGCATGATTAGAAAGATTACTGGAAAAAGGAACTGTGCGATAATTGAAAGCAGAAGTGTTGTTCAGTTCCATGGATTGAAAATCATCCCAGCCAAGCTCTGATATGGGTATGACAGATTCAAGAGGAAAGCCGGTGATCAGCATCAGCATGAAAACTTTCTGCAGATCGCCTGCCACTCTGGCATCAGCTACTACCTGCCCCCTGTGTATCTTATCATCAAAGCCGAAGTAAACCACATCAACAAGAACCTGATTGTTCAAGATCCATTCCGGGCATTCATCACTTACTCCAGCTGTGGCCTCGCTGAATGTTAAATCCGAGTATGCACTGCTTCCGGAGAACACCAGAAGCATCCATATGACAACCGTCAAACACAATAAGCTTCGGAAAAAGATACCATGCCTGAAACGCTTCATGTTCCTCCTTGTTTTGTGACCTATTCACAATGATTCTACATAAGCAAAATCAGGTCAATAGACCACAGAGTGATGAACGGTATGCTATGAAATTGTTTCCCTGATTTTTCCAGTCAGGAATGACAGAGACAGATCCTCACCGCTGATTCTTTTAAACAGATCGGGGAAGGGGTACATACCTGATGGTTTGATAACCTCGTTCTTAACAAAATCTCCAAATGCAATTGGATTCTCCATTACATCTGTAATGGATTCTTTTCGAAGGAAAACCTCTTCCAGCATGTCGCAGGTCAGGTCTCCCAGCAAATAGTTATGCAGGTAGATCGGGTGTGTGGTGTAGTGAATAGTATTGGCCCATACAGGTTGATCTGCATAAGGGTCTTCTCCAAAAAGGTTTTTCCGGTTGTCCCAGAAAAGCTGATTGATATCATCAAGATCATTAAGATCGGTTCTGTAGATATTCTGGTCAAAAAAGATTCTACCCAGGGCCATTAGCTGACTGGCTCTGGTCCATCTTTTGAGTTCATTGAAATGCTTTTCTGCCTCTTCGGTGCTACCACTGAAGAACTGAGAATAGAATACCTTCCTGCTTCTAAAAGACCCAAAGAGATTTGCAATGCCTTCACTGACAATACCACTTATTCCTTTGTTAAGAATGATATCTCCGGGATCAGAAGTGAAACCGTGTACCGCGTGACCGGTTTCATGGAGAAGAACTCCAAATCCGGAAAAACGGTCTTTTACATTAGCAAGAATTCTGGAATCAACCCCTGTCTGTATGGGAAAATTATATCCCCATTCAGATTTGTTCTTTCTGGGAAAAACATCATAGGTGATATTCATGGCGGTAATGTCAAATCCGAACTTCTTAAAAAGTTTATCAATGGGCATGAGGAAGCCTGACATGTCCATCAAGCTGTTCAGTTCAGGCGCGATGGAGGAGGCAATGAACGCTTCATCCCATGGCATCACCTCATCTGCTTTGATGTACTCTTCAGCGAATTCTGATCTGACCTTCTTCATTAACGGTAGAATATTATGGAGTTCCTCCTGCCATGATGAAAACATATCCGATTCAAGCTCCTGCTCTTCAAGACTGTGCTGAACAAAGTCAGATGCCCCCATTTCCAGGGCATACTCTTTTCTTAAACTAACCAGATCCAGGAATCCCGTATCAATCAGCGGCTTGCTGATCTGTTCCCTTGAAAGAAAGGCTTCTTTTCTCAGTTCTCTGTCATGGCTTGTTGATAGAATTCTAGCAATATCCGGAGAACTCATTTCCGTTCCATTTACCTTGCAACGGTGTGTGTTGAGAACAGCAGAAAGCTTAGAGGTTAAATGCTGGATATCCACAGAGAGCTTGTTCAGGCTCTCTGACAGGTGAAACGGTTTAAAATCCCTCTCCATAATAAGAGTCTTTCGCACGCTTACAGGGTCTGTTTCCGTTTCTTTGCAACCCTGAATGGTATCCCAGTGATGATTGCTTTTAAGAACATCAACGATATGCTCATAGGCATCATTTACCCCGAAATCCAGCCCTGTTGTGTACTTTGCCCAATTAAGCCTGCTGTATTCAGTGTTTAGATCCTGTAATACTTCCGCCATTTTTTTAAGATTCTCCATGGGTTCCATGATTCTCCTTTGACAGTGGCCTGTGTGATGCTTCCTGTAAGCACTATAATAATTCATATAAAATGAAAGGAATGTATGAGTAGTCCTGCTGAACGCCTTGATTCATTGATTTTAAAACTTGAGAAGTCTGCAGGACGGCCTGTTCATGATGTGGTTTGTCACTTCGAAGAAGCAGTGATCCTTTCTATAACCATCGGCCG
This sequence comes from Candidatus Sabulitectum sp., assembly GCA_023136985.1. Taxonomy (GTDB): domain Bacteria; phylum Fermentibacterota; class Fermentibacteria; order Fermentibacterales; family JCC-6; genus Sabulitectum. The sequence continues at coordinate 7,876 of JAGLQD010000134.1, forward strand.
TACCGACGATTCCCTTAGATTAATTCAGGAATACTCAAACTACTTCCATGACCCGGTTCCCTTCGATATCAGATTTTTCTGTACTTTTCAGCGCTCTGTTGTAGCCTGGCGTTCCAGCGATCTTCAGTCTGCAGAGGTATTGATCAAAGAATCCATGAAAATTGCTGAAGACAATGGAAGTTTGCAGTCTGCTGCAAGATCCTCCATGGCTCTAGGGGTATTATCTGTGGAAAAAAGCAGGTTCAGCGAAGCTCTTGCCTTTATGAAGAAGGCAGAAGCCGGATTAAGGGTCGATGGAGGATATCTGCTTGCCCGGTGTCTGAACTGGTTGGGTCAGGTCTGTTTCAGCCTGGATCTTTTTCAGGAATCCTGGAATTTTTACGCAGAAGCTCTTGAATTGAACGAAGAGCTTTCGCTGATAAGTGATCAAGCCTACGTTTTTTCAAACATGGGTTTACTCTGCCAGAGGATCGGGCTCTACAAGCAGGCAGAGAGATCTTTCCGTAATTCAATGAAAATTCAGGAAGAATTAGGTAATAATTACGGTTTTGCTGACAGTCTGGCAAATCTTGGACTACTGTTAGCTGAGAAGAAAGGGCTTTACCAGGAAGCTGCACCAATTCTTGAGAAAGCCTATAAAATGCATCTTGAAAACAAGACGATCTCTAAAGCCAGCCTTGTTTTAGTTAATTATGCTCTTACGATCTTTCGCCTGGGGGATAAGGAAAAAGCCGGTGAGCTGTTTGATCAGGCGGAACAGCTGGTTTTCTCACAGGAATCATGGGTTGAAAAAATAGAGTATTTTGTTGTAAGAGCAGAGTTCTGTCTTGAATCAGGTAATGTGGAAAAGGCAGTAAAGCTGATCACTATGGGGCGGGATATTGAGAGTGCTGACCTTTCTAATAGCTATGGACAGGGATTCAGTTTCATTTATGCCAGGATTCTTGTAGAGAAGGGTAACTACGAACTTGCCTATTCTGAGCTTCAAAAGGCCATGGAGGAAGAAAAGAAGCTGGACGCATTGAAGTCCAGTGCCATGGAAAGCGTCATAGACGCATTAACAGAAACTGCCCGGGCCAAGAAGGAACTTATTCGCGTTGAAGAAGAAGCTCGCCTTCTTGAACAGAAAAACACATCTCTTCAATTGAGTGAAGAGCGATTCAGGGGTCTTGTAAACAGTATGACAAATATCGGGGTGCTTGCTGTGGATTCACAGGGAGTAGTTACATTCTGGAATGATACGTGTGAGAAACTTTACGGTTATGAAAGCTATGAGGCATGCGGAACAAAGCTTTCTGAATTGATAGTTCCTGGACACCTTCATGAATGGATCACCGGCTTTATCCAAACTCGAAAAATAGATAAAGAATTTGATGTAAACTTGAGAGCAAAAAACGGAAAGCTTAAGAGCGTTCTTCTTTCTCTTGTTCCATTCAGGAAAGACGAGACCTTCATCATACAGGTTGATCTTACCAGTCAGAGATATGCAGAGAATCAGAGAAGCCTCATCGAAGCACAAATGAGGAGAACTCAGAAGCTGGAGGGCCTGGGCACTCTAGCCGGTGGCATTGCTCACGATTTTAATAATCTTCTTCAGGGTATTCTTGGAAATGCAGCTATGCTTTGTAAAACTCTTGATAAGAATTCTCCTCAACTCATCAAGGCTGAGAGGATTCAATCTGCTGCAGAGAGGTCAGCAGATCTGTGTACCCAAATGCTGGATTATGCCGGAGTGAAGCCGGTCAGCCACCAGCTGATGGATATCAATCATGTGATTAGAGACATATCAGTTCTTATGGAAACCAGCCTTCCCAAAGATGTAGAACTAGTTATGGATCTATCCAACAGAGTACCTCCGGTAATAGGGGACCATTCACAGATGCGTCAGGTAATAATGAATCTGGTTCTTAACGGAGCAGAATCGATTGAAGGCTCCGGGCAGGTGAGCATCTCTACAGATTTTGTATACAGGAAGAGGGAACAGTTCAGAGACAATCTTCTAGAGGAATCTCCAGACGATGGTGACTTTCTTCTTCTTAAAGTCAGAGATACCGGCGCCGGTATCGATCCCGAAACCCTTACTCGAATATTTGACCCGTTTTATTCGACCAAGCAAACAGGAAGGGGTCTCGGCCTTGCTGCAGTACTCGGTATCATCAGGGGTCATTCCGGAGCCATCATGGTTCATTCAAAGCCGGACATTGGAAGTGAGTTTTCTGTTTACCTTCATGCAGCCAGGGAAGATGAATTGGTTGAGACTGGTAATGACCCGTCTGAAACTTCTGAAGACCATACAGGCAAAAGAATACTTGTTGTGGATGATGAAGAGATCGTTCGTGAAACAATTCACGCGATTCTCTCTTCCATGGGTTTTGAAGTTGTTGCAGCGCCTGGTGGAGCTGAAGCATTGGCCTTGCTTGAAAAGGGAGAGATCCCGGATTTAATGATGCTTGATCTCACCATGCCAGGACTAAACGGAGCTGAAGTGTTCAGGAGGCTGCAAGGCATGGAAATGAATTTTCCAGTTCTTGTGGTGAGCGGATACAGCAAAGATAAATTATCCAGCCTGTTTCCCGGAGAGGGCCCAAATGGATTTCTTCAGAAGCCCTTTTCACCGGAAGCGCTGATGCAGATTCTCAACGAGATTTTCAGCAGAACATGATTTTCATTGTAGCTGGCGCAAGTCCAAACCTACCGGATGTACATCATAAACAAGGGCGTAGCAACCCAATGATCTATGCGAACGCTGTCAGTATCCTTTCCATATCAACCATGATCCAAAGAAGGGATTCGCCAGTCTGTAAACCCCTTTGTGACGATATATAATTTTCAGTTTAACGAGACGCTTGAGTGCTGCCTGCACCGATGATGTTGTCCGAATCCCTGTTTTCTGCAGAAATTCTGATGACATGGGTTTAACAAAGTCCGTTCCCGCAAGCGCGACAAGACACCTCAGCTGTTGTCCTGCGATACTTACCAGTGTAGCTTCGTATGCCTTTCTCTCACGGGCGAATATCATCTTCAGACCCACAGGCAGTTGCTTTTCTGTTATCGGTTCACCAGCGGATGTCACATCCCAGATACATGCACAGAGCTCCTGTACATCACCTGGTATGCTGCCAGCCATACGGATAACAGCTTTAACCGTTTCAGTCGAAATGCTCCTTTTACCTGATAGGAATTTCTTTTTAAGAAAAGGGACGAATACGGCATCGTCTATAGACCCTACTTCCAGTGAGGCTGCTGATTTGAAGAAAGGACTCGAGGGATCTGTGAAAATGCCATTCATCTGATTCCTGACACTGCCGGCAAAAAAGTAGGTGATACTTGTCTGGAACTGTATTCTGCTTCTCAGCAATGCAAGAGCTCTCTCCGACTCGCGAAGATTGAGAACATCCTGGAACTCGTCGAAGGTAACCACAAGTTTCTTTTTCCTGCCCAGTTCTGCGATCAGGTCAAGAATCCCTTCGATGGTGTCCGGTTTCATTCCGATTCTTGAATCGAAGGACACAGTCGGAAACCCTGTTATCGGATCTATTGACAGAGAAGGTCTGAGATGGGCAAGAGTACTCAAAAGCTTCTTCTGAAAGGAAACCCTCCGTTCCGCCCTGACTATGGATGTTATCATCCGTCTGCACAGATCATCAATTGTTTTTACTTCGAGCAGATCAATATATAGAAGCTTATAGCCCGACAGTTTTCTAGCAGCTTCGTGTATCAGTGAGGTTTTTCCAGTTCGTCTCTCACCCTGCAGAAAAACGTTCTGCCCGGACTCCGCGAAATTCACCAGCTGCTTAAGCAGCAGAGACCTGGAGCAGAAATCCCCTTTACTCACAACCTGACCATACCTGAAAGGATTCATTCAGCACCCCCTTGTTACGCAAATTAACATAACGCCATTTAACGTTACGTCAAGTTGCGTAATGCTAAATCAAGAAAAGGTTGTCCTTCCGCTGATTCTGAAAAGGAACCTCCTTTTATCCAGCTTGCGGATGCTACGGAGCGGATCAGAGATTGAAGCTCTCGGAGACCACTGGGACTGACTAATCATCTCTGAGCGGGAACTCAGAAAACTGAGAGAATAGAACAAGTGATCTTACTGGCGCTATTCTAAAACAACTACTTTTTCTGTGGCTGTGTACTCTCCTGCTCTCATGGTACAGAAATAAACACCTTCTGCAAGACCCCCGAAGATCACCGAATGTGTACCCATGGAGAACTCCTGTGAAGATTCGGCCACCACACGCCCTGAAACATCATACAGTGCCAGCTCAACCATTCCAGGTTCCGGAACGGTGATCATTGCTGAATAATGCCCGTAGGAAGGGTTCTCTGGCGGAAGAAGTGCCCAGGATGTAATATCACCTGAACTGTTTTCTTCTGTACCTACATAAACTGAATAACTGAACATCACATCCTCAAGTACAGGTGTGCTCAAAGGGTCGGCGGTATCAAGTATTACCCTGTACTGAAGGTACTGAGTGGAAGGAGCAAGAATGCCTGAGAGCCCGGCTCCAGGAGCAAAGAGCGTATCAGACCAACTGCCCATGTCTCCGGCGTCCGATGAACTCCTTAGCTGAAAGGCCACCGATGCGCCTGCTGGCTCCTGTGAGTTGCAGAAAAACACATCCCAAGTATCAACTAAACCGGCATCCATGATTGATGATTCAAGCATTCCTTCATTATAACCAAATCGATTCCACCAGGTAATGTCATGGTCAGCAAAAGCGGCCCCCAGCACATCCATGTTGCCGTCTCCATCAATGTCGGCTGCATATACTGACCATGCTCCATTAAAGGCTCCGTCAACAGTGTGTTCAACCCATACGGTGCCTGCGCCACCTATGTTCTCCCACCAGGTGATGTCAT
>JAGLQD010000135.1 GCA_023136985.1 Candidatus Sabulitectum sp.
GTAAGTCTCGGCCTGAAAGGTTTCCGGTCGCCATCTCTCCTCCGTGATATGGATATGCTGCGTGAACTGGAATTTGACTGGGATTCATCAATACCATCCTGGGATCCCTTTCAACCTCAGCCAGGTGGGTGCAACAGATACCTGCCATTCCATATTTCTGAAAAAACACTGGAGCTACCGGTAACCATGTGGCAGGATTTCACGATCTTCAGCGAGCTTCGACAGAAGTCATCTGACATATGGAAGAAACAAGCAAACCAGCTACACGCCTCAGGTGCGCTTCTTAACATTATTGTTCATCCTGATTATTTTACAGGAATCACAGAGAAAAGCTATACATCTTTTCTGAAAATGGTGTCAGAGCTGGATAACGCCATGGTCGCGTTGCCTTCTGAAGTCGTTTCTCTATATCGAAAGAGTAATAACTAAATGCAAAAATTATTCTGGGTTGATTTTGAAAATGCTCCCCACATACCTGTATTGCTGCCAATCATTCGTTCTTTGGAAAAGGAAGGTTACAAGGCAATAATGACTGCACGCAATTTCTCATTTACCGAGGAACTTGTACACAAGCATAATCTTCCTGCTGTTATGATAGGCAGGGGCAGTGGTTCAAAATCATCAATTTCTAAAGCATTTCAGGTGGCAAAAAGAGTTCTTTCTCTTTATAGCCTCATAAGACCCCATAGAAAAAAAATTATCTTCAGCATTGCACATGCCTCAAGATCTCAACTGTTCACTGCAAGACTGCTCGGTATCACATCTGTATCTCTGGAAGATTATGAACATTCAAATCAGCTTCACAATAAACTTTCCACCTATCTGCTGATTCCCGAACCTATTCCATTTTCAGCATTCCCCAAGAACAGAAAAAGCGTAATCCACTACCCGGGAATAAAAGAAAATATCTATCTGGGAGGGCTGGAACTTCCAAGACAGATATTAACTTTTTTACATACAGATCCTCAAAAGGTGAATGTATTGTTCCGTCCGGAAGGAAGAACCACGCACTACCGCTCTGCCACCAGTGAAGCTCTCCAAAAGGCAATACTTAAGAAACTTAAATTTACACAGCAGGCACATCTTCTCATATATCCCAGAGATGAAATTCAGAAAAAGGAAATTGATCAGTTCCTTAAGAATGGTTCATCCAGTTACTCTTTTCCTCCTATTACCGATGGCCCAGATTTAATTGCTTCTGTGGACATGGTAGTAGGTGGTGGTGGAACAATGACCAGAGAATCGGCATTAATAGGGGTTCCATCCTACACCTTCTTTTCAGGCAAATGGGGAGGCGTCGATAACTATCTTGAATCCCAAGGCGATCTTGTTGCTATAAGAAGTCAAGCAGATGTCGACAGTATTCCAGTAGTGAAAAGGTCAAAACCGATTCGCAAACTGGACAATGAAACATGTAAATTTATTACAGATTTTCTTCTTGGCATTAATGAGTAACTATTCCCATAATCTTTTACCCTGCTGCTGAGGTATTCTATGAACTTTTCATCACACGGTATTTACAACCTTCACATAGGAACCGACTTTCTGCGCAGTTTCTTCACCCAGCACAACGGACGCATAAATTTTCTCGAATACCTTGGGGATTTCCTGGCTGTTGAGAATGTCTTTCTGGTTGACTCCGGACGCACAGCACTTTCTGCTGCTCTTCAATTACTGGATTGCAAGGGAAAAGATGTTCTTGTTAACGCCTACACTACAGATGTAGTTCACAATACGATTAAGGCATCAGGAGCAAATCCTGTGTTGTTTGATATCAGCCCCACTACCCTAAAACCGGATATGAATTCAATCAAACAGCTGGTAACAAAGAATACTGTTGCCATAATTCATACCGGTCTCTTTGGATTTCCATCATTCCCCACCGAGCTTTCTGATCAGGCCAAGGCCTTGGGAATACCTGTTATTGAGGATATCTGCAACAGTTTTGGATGTATAACCGGCAAAACAAAAAGTGGAACCACTGGAGATATGTCAATTCTTAGTTTCCGGGTTGGAAAACCCCTATCCTCAGGTGGCGGGGCACTCATCATCAACAATCCACAGCTTGTAAATAAGTATCGCAACTCTTCTATCAAGATTAAAGAATGCTCTTCTTTAAAAGATCATTACAGCTTCTTCCGAGTTCTTCTGGACTACATTGTTATGAGTCCGTTATTTTTGCGCTACATAGCAAGACCAATTCGGCGAGCGACCCGTGGGACAAAGCTGGGAAGCCTGATTGTTAAGGGAGGAGTAGTAGATACTTCAAGCATCCCTACTCCCGATGATCTTTCTGACATGGGAAATGTACAGAGCCGGCTTGCTGCAATAAAGCTGTCTGAATACAGCAGATCAATGAAACAAAAACGAGAATCAGGATCAAAACTTAGAGCATTGTTAGAAGGATTGCCTCTGAAAATTGTCGGGCTTGATGAGGTAGAAAGCTGGAATGGTCTATTCTTTCCTATCCTGTTACAAAATGACAATACGGAACACTTTCAGAACTTCTGTAGATCAAATGGATTTGATGTCAGTAGATTTCACTATGAAACACCTGGCATGATACTAAGTAATGATGTACTGGAACAGCGATTCTCTGGATCTGCTGAATTGTCACGAAGACTGGTATGCCTGCCTTGCCCATCTGATGATAAATCACGCAACCGCTTGATAAGCGTTCTTTCCAGCTACTTTCAGGAAAACAAGATTCTTACTTAAAGAGGAAAACTTATCTCTACAGCCCAAGCCTCTGCTTCACTTTGAATCCGAATTTACCAAATTTCAGAAGAAACGGTTTATGGACTTTTGTAAATCTGTTATAGCGTACTTCATTTCCACCAAACCTGCGTTTGAATTCTCTTGGGCCATAGGGTTTATTCGGATTCCCACCACCGCCAAAATCAAACACTTCATACCCCTTGGAGCGTCCCCAGAGTAAAATTTCCCAAACAATGTACTCATTGGGATTGAAACTGTTGTAGCTCGGATCACTGCCTGCATACCAATCATACAGACCGTTGCCGTTGCCGAAAACAAATCGTGATGCCACAGGTGTTGAGCCCTTAAAACACAGAAAACAGGCTGCATTTTCGCCTAGAATATTGCGTGATTCAAGAAAGTGATTTAAGCTGGGATACGGTTTCCCCACTCTTTTGTAGGTGATCTCCACTAATCTATAAAATTCTCTTAAATCATCAATACTCTTAACCTGATGAACCTCCAATTCATCGTTCTTTATCACGCGCCTCAACATTTTTCGCCGGGATTGGGACATGGAGGCAAGTAATTCCGCTTCGCTTTGCTTCAAATCAATAAGGAAATTTACATGTGCCTCGCTGGAAAAACCCTGCTTTTCAAATTTCTTCCAAGCCCAATCAAGGTCAAAAAGGTTTCTGAATTCAGTGTATATGGCTTTTTTCTTTATCTGAGCTATATGTTTTTCAAGCAGTCCTTCAACAACTGATACATTTTTATCAAGAACCAATGGACCGCCGAACACTATAGCTCTTGATGTAAGTGCTCCCAGTGGATTTGAGTACTCTTTCTGAATAACCCACACCAAAACACCGAGCATCTTTTCCTGCTCAAAACAAGCGACGATACCTGGCGTATATTTTTTTCCCGTCTGAAAAACCCTGAACATATCAGGGGTCTGAAAAATATTGCCTTCTGGATGTGCATCAACAAACCTTGCCCATACTTCCAGATCAACATCCTTGAATGTGGTAACTATTCTCATCTCACACCATTTTCTATCTGCATGAACCAATTTGTAGGACAATTCAGATATTCATTCAATATGTCAAGTACTGGACCTCCTTACTGAAACCCCAGGGAGTGCAAGCATACCAATTGTAGGTCTCGCTCCAAAAGCAGTGTGTATTTCCGGGGTTGACTTTCCTGTTGTGTCAGTATTATGATACAACATGAGAAAAAGTCACACTGATATCGAAGCTGAGATCGCAGTTATCAAGAAGTCACTGTCTGAGCTGGGGCATATGCATCCCGGGTCTGTTTCCATGCAGAAGCGGGCTCGTGGGTCTGAGTATTACCAGTTGAGTTACAGTGCTGCAGGTAAGGGGCATACCCATTATGTGCGGCCTGGTGATGTTGATGAGGTTCGAGAAGCTGTGGCTAACTACCGGAAATTCCGGGAACTCACCAATTGCTGGATCGAGTTGGAAATAGCGTTCGCGAAATGCAGACGGGAGGGGGCCTCCGGTAGTTCACACGAGTAGTGATACCGGGCACGGGCCTCGGGAATCTGGTTACTATGTTACCTAAATATCCGAAAGTTACTGTTCCTTTTCTGGGTCGCAGGGATCTTGAATTTACTTACTTTCTTTTTGCTCACTTGTTTCAGGGATTCACCTGGGTTTTCGTTGTCCTGTGGTATGGGCTTCGGAAGGCTTTTCCCATCTTCGATAAACCAGATTAGCCTGGCTTCAACTGACTCCCGGTTTCCCGCATGTGAAAAATTCCCCTTTGTTTTGGACACGCGCCCAGAAAGCTGTGCTGCCATCTGTTGCCGGAAGAGTCTGAGCAATCGGCTGTTAAGTTTGCTATGTAATCTTAATTCTTTTATTGTTATGGGTGAATAGCATTTACTTCTTTAAAGGGCTGTAATAGGCATATTGTTGTGGTGATTAAGCAGGGAGGTTATCATGGGCTGGTTACTGTTGCTTGTTACCTTAGGTGCTGGGGTTGCATATCCACCGGCTTTCCCTGGTGATGTGGTAGATGACTACTCAGGCACTCCTGTACCGGATCCATACAGATGGCTGGAGTCGGTTGACTCCGCGGAAACGCTGGAGTGGGTACAGGCTCAGGGGGAACTGTGGGAGTCCTACATCAGCTCTGTGCCGGAGCTTGAAACCATCAGGGCAAGGCTGGATGAGATATACGACTACTTTCATGTATCCATGCCTTACAGAAGGGGTGAGCGGTATTTCTTCTACATTAATGAGGGGCTGCAGGAACATCCTGTTTTCTGCATGGCAGACAGTATAGGTGGAGAAAGAACAATCTTAGTAGATCCCAATGCGTTTTCGGATGACAGGCGGTCGTTCTCCGGATCTATTGTTACCAATGACGGTACACTGATGGCCTGGCTTACCAGCACCGATGGCTCAGACTGGAAAACCGTTAACTTTACCGACCTGGAAACAGGTGATGTGCTTGGTGATACCCTTTTCTGGCTGAAGGGCGGGGTTGCCTGGAACGGGGGCAATTCCGGTGTCTTCTACACTATGTACGATCTGCCCGAGGAGGGCGAGGAATTCACCCAGGAGAACAGGAATCAGAGGGTGCTCTTCCACAGGCTGGGCACTCCCCAGGAGCAGGACAGCCTGGTCTACCACAGACCGGACAAGCCGGACTGGATGCTGTATACCGGCATGCTTGATGATGACCGGCATCTGGCAATCTATATTTACGATGCCAATATCTCGTCTTGCAACGGTGTCTTCTACATCGACATGGAGTCGGCTGACAGACAAGTGGTAGAGCTGCTGAGGGATTTCGACGCAACTTACTACCTGCTGAATATCATTGACGGTATTTTCTATGTAATGACCGATCTTGATGCTCCGAGATACAGAGTTATTGCTATCGATCCCTCCAATCCCTCCCGGGAGAACTGGGTGGAGATAATTCCCGAATCCGACAAACTGCTTGGTTGGGCTTCCATACTGGACGGGGGCCGAACAATGCTGGTCACATACACTTGGGAGGGCTATGACTCGGTACACCGCTTCGACCTGGAGGGGAACATTCTGGGAGAGGTGGAACTCCCCGGAAGAGGCTCTGTCTGGGGTTTTGGCGGCATGCAGGAAGATACGGAGACCTTTTACACATTCTCCTCATTCCTCACTCCCGGTGCAGTTTACAGGTACGATCTGGAAACCGATGAGAGTACACTAATCTGGCTACCGGAGGTGGATGCCGATCTTTCAGCGTTTACCGAGACCATGGTCTACTACCAAAGCTTTGACGGAACCACGATTCCCATGTTCCTGGTGTACCCGAATGACATGGAGCTGGACGGGACCAATCCAGTAATGATGTCCGGGTATGGTGGCTTCAACTATTCAATGGGGCCCTATTTCAGTAGAACCGTCATCCCATGGCTAGAGATGGGTGGTATCTATGCGGTGCCCTGTATAAGAGGAGGCGGGGAATACGGCAGCGAATGGCATACTGCGGGTATTCGGGAGAACCGCCCAACCGTATTCAGGGACTTCATCGCCGCAGCTGAATATCTGATAGACGAGAGATACACCGCTAGCGAGAAAATCGGCATTACAGGAGCTTCCAACGGGGGCACCCTGGTTGCTGCTGTTCTGAACATGAGACCGGACCTTTTTGGTGCCGCTGCTCCTGCCATGGGGGTAAGGGACCTGCTCCGCTTCCACAAGTTTACAATCGGCTGGGCCTGGAAATCCGAGTACGGTGACCCTGACGATCCCGATGATGTTGAATTCCTGCTGGGATACTCTCCGTACCACAACATCACCCAGGGAGTTGAGTACCCATCTGTAATGATATCCACCGCGGACCATGACGACAGGGTGGTGCCGGGGCACAGCTACAAGTACGGCGCCAGACTGCAGGCAGCCCAGGCGGGGAGCGCTCCCATACTGATGCGTATCACACCCAGTGCCGGCCATGGAGGTGCAGTGGGTCTGTCGGAAGGTCTTGATTGCACCGCTGAAAAGTACGCCTTCTTCTGGAGAGAGCTTGGAATGGGGGAATAAACCCTTCTTCCTTTGCTGAGATAGTGTCGGCAAGGCTGATTTCTGCGATTGCCAATCGTGCTTCCTTAAATCAACTGGAATGATACTGATGATCGATTCCTTTGAAATGCAGAAGAGATACTTTACGGCACAGCTGGATAAACTCAGACTTCGGTCTGAGTTGCATGCTGCTGCTATTAAGGACTATGAGTTCTACCTGGAGATGCTGGAGTAAACCGGTTCACCCGGTGCTTCCAAAAGAAAGGTGCAGCAGACAGGTAACATGCTTTCTTCTGGGAAAGCGAATACCGTTGACCGCTATCGTAACCGCTCTCTTGTTTATGATGTCCCGGGCCATGAGCTGAAAGCAGGGGAAGGCGGCGCGGACATGGCCGGCAAACATAACTTTCCCTACAGAAAGCAAAATTGCCCATTCCATAAGGCGTCCCGACGGAAGTCGGATCTGAAGTTGCTGAACAAATCACTAGATAATCCTAAATTCAGTAGAGTATTTTCTCAATCTTTTGCATTATCCTCTTTCACCTCTTCAAGCAGCAATACTTCTTTAGATGAACAGATGATAACAAGTTGAATTAACTTACATGTAATGTTACGGCTTTGCTTGTACCTAAGTAACTGCTCAGTTGCAGCCTGCTTAGTTTTTTGAACTAAAGCATTTAACTTCTCTTTATCTTTTGGCAGATCTTCAGATTTGAGGTATTTCAATTCAATGAGATATTCATAATTGGTTAAATCGGTTTTGCTTTGAAAGAACAAATCAGCATAACCACGGTTCATCTCTGGCTCACTCTTTACATAAAAGTAAGGCGAAAAACCGAGGTACGGTAAGAGGAACATTTTAATGCTGTGTTCTTTTAATACAAAATCTCGCAGTGAAGTAGCTGCATAAAACTCTTCAAGAAGATAAGTGAACAACTTTTGCCATTCACCATTAATAGCGGTCTTGGCGAATTCCTGCTCTAAAAATTCAACGTCAATATTTAACTTAAAGGACTCTGTTAAAGCCTGGCGTATATAATCAAAATGCATAGTTCTGATAACTTCATTGGGAATAGTAAGCTGATATCTTGAAGCTATGTAGTGTTTCTTAATTGTTAAAAGACCGAGGTAGTACAAGAATGATTTAAATTTACTTTTCTCGAGTATGTCTTTTAAAGCAAAACTATGAATCAGCTGTGTATCAATTGAACCGTTCTCAATAATATCAGACAGAATAGAAAAGTTACCGTTAAGCTTCTTTTCTTCTAAAATTAGAAAGCGAAGTTTGCCGTAATCAATTCTTACATTCTCATCAATCAGATTGCTAGGAATTTCTTTTTCTTGAGAATACTTGTTAAAAAAGTAAAGAATCATGTCTGAATTAAATACCTTTTCATTGATATTCTTTGAGAAGCAATAGTTATTATAGTATTGCTGAAGAAGGCTTAAAATCATATCTCGTTCTTCTTTTTTTATTACATCAGCGTCTATGTAGTAATCAAGCATCGTGTCAACTTCACCTTGAGTAAACCCTACCATGGAGTTGAATGGAATCATGTTTGAAATATTATCACCAATATTCATTCCGCTTGTAACATCACTAAGTACCAGTGGCGAAACACCGGTTACAAACATTCTGTCGATAGTGTTTGTTTCAGTGCCATTCTTAACTGCTGCAAAGAAGCTACGCAAGAAACCGGCCTGATGGGTTACACGCTGATATCTGTCTTTACCGTGATGGATAAGAATATTGTTGGCAAAGTTATCGTATTCATCAATAAGAAGATAAAATTTGATATTGTGAAAATGCATGATCTCCACAAATTCAGAGAACAAGCTGGTTGCATTAGTTATTTTAGACAAATCCTCTTCGAAAGAGATATTTTCAAACAAAAATGAATAATTTCCGTAAAAGTTCCTTATAGCTCTGGTAATTTTTAAATCAAAATCCTTTTCAGTGATTTCAATTTTTTCAGTTGGAATACCTGAAAAGTTAAGTTTTAGTATTGGGTAGGTATTTCTAAGAGGTGTTGGCTTTTTACCAATGTAGGTATCACCAAACAACTCTTCAAACTGATCAGCTTTATTAATATCATAGTAGTGTTCCAAGATTGATAACCACAATGATTTGCCGAAGCGACGGGGACGGAGAAAAAACAAATGATAAGTATCTAAGTTTTCGAGAATTTCTATGTATTTTGTTTTATCTACAAAATAATGATTAAACTTTTTAATCTTATCATAACTGGCTGTGCCATAAGGTATTTTTTTTATCTTTTTCATCGCCCCACCCCTGTCCAATTAACCTCCGTAGTGTAATATAGTGCTACTAACTATAATACCCAAACAAAATTCTAGTACCCTCTCATTCAAAATTCAGATGAAATGACATTGTGGGAATTCGCAGGATTGCAGTGATGAATGCAACAAAGATTTCCCTTTGTTTTGACATTCTGTTTGTCAGTTTGTCTGTCAGTTCTCCCGAATGAACCAGTCAAGGTATTCATGCA
>JAGLQD010000136.1 GCA_023136985.1 Candidatus Sabulitectum sp.
ATGATCAGTACTGGGATGATCGCCCGGCAGTTTTCCCTGCAGGTTCACAGCAATACACGGGAACTGTTTTTCTACTGGTGGGAGAGAACTGCAACGACAAATCCGAGAACATGACTGCCAACTTCATGAACTTTCCCAATGTAGTTCTGGTGGGAGACACCACCAGAGGCAGTGTTTCCTATGTTTCCTTGAAATCTATCACTGAGAATTGGAAGTGCGCAGTTGTTAAAGAGACAATTCTTACCAATGGGAAACATTGGATCGAGGGTGCTGGAATACCTCCGGATGTTTTTGTGGAAGTTACAGAAGCTGACTTTGCTGCTGGAGTTGACCCTGTTCTGGACCTGGCAATTGAAATGCTTGAGGAGATCTGATAACCATAAATGAAAGAGGATTTTCCTTATGAGAAAACAATTTGTAAGTGACATTCTTCCCGGTTTGGCTGAATGCTGCAGCAGAAGAAAACTGTCAGTGCTTTTTTCAGTAGTATTTCTTGCAGGTATTATCGTATTCTCCGGGTGCACTGATATCACCGAGTTTGATGCTGCGTTCAATGGGCAATTGCATATCATTTTTGCAGGTGACCTTTCAACCGTAAATACTGTTTCCGGTATTTCCGGGGCAAGAAGCCTTCTGATCTACCCGGGAAATATATTTATTGCTTCAACTGAAGGTGTGGTTCACCGGTATGATTCCGAGACTCTGGCCTTTGTTGGTGAATACCAGGTGGATTCACCATCCCCCGCTGGTTTTTTTCAGATGGCAATGGATCAGAGTGCAGGTATAGCTTATCTGATAGGTGCCAACGGGAAGATTGTGAAATTCAGCCTTCCTGATTGTATTGTGCAGGATGTTTTCGGTGTCTGCCAGTCTCCAGTGGCGCTGGCAATTGCTCCAGGAAACCCATCGTACCTTTATGTAGGTGACGGACCGACAAACACGATCAACCAGGTTTCTACAAGCAGCAATATGGCGCTTGCATCCCATGATCTTGAATATCCCATAAAAAGCATAGCAGTGGGTTTGTTTGCTGATTCAATAATTGTGGGTACTTCCAGAAGTACTTTTCTTGTGGAAGAACTGGGAGTCGGAAATTTGCGGGTAATTGATGGAGCGGCATCTGGTTGTAGCAGCATTGACGACATACCTAACGACACCATTTATGTGGTTACTGCGGGGAATTCTGTAGGGGTTCTCAGATTTTACAAAGATCCAGCTCCGGGAGATCCATCAGCTGAGTTTCTTGGAGAGGTGGAAATAGAAGGTATTTCTCATTTTGTCGCTGCGGGGAATGACTGGCAGCACTCATATGTGTTGAGTTACATAGGAGACAACACAAGCAGACTTACCTCATATAATCACGCATTCTTCCGGATTGACCAGCAGGTTGAGATTCCCGGTTTCCCTCTTGATCTGAAGGTTTCAGGCAGCAATGTAATTTATGCACTTACCTATGAGTGAGATGGTTACTGTTTCCGGAAGACGGTTTCCTGCCATTCCTGCTCTGTTGATCTTCTCTCTTGTTCTGCTGTTTGTTCCCGGTTGTACCAGTCTTACCGAGTACGAAATGGCGTACTCGGGTGTGTTGCATGTTCTCTCCCCGGCAGATCTATCCACAATTCACACTATCCCGGGTATCACTGCAGCCAGAAGTCTGCTTCTTTATCAGTACGGTTTTCTTGTAACCACTACCGAGGGAAAGGTCTTGAGTTATACCTGTGACAGTTATGATCTTGTGGGGGAATACACAGTTGGGTTGCCATCTGCCTCTGGTTATCACCAGCTGGCTTACAGCAGTATTGAAAAAACAGCCTATCTGATCGGTTCAATGGGCAGGATACTTGAACTCAGCTTGCCTGAGTGTAGTGTTCTGGACGAATTTCACATCTGTGAGTCTCCTGTAACAATTATTATTGCAGATGGATCAAACTATATCTTTGTGGCTGATGGTCCCTCGAATCAGATCTATCAGGTTTCCATAGAGAACAACATTGCCTACACATCTGTTCCTGTGGATTTCAATATCAACTGTATTGAGCCTGGTCAAAATCCCGATTCAATTCTGGTGGGAACAGCAGGTGGGATAAATCTTCTTGAGATCCTCGGTCCCGGTTCTCTTAGAAACACCATTCAGAGTGAGCCAGTTCCCTGTCTGGCGCTTGCTGCTGTACCCGGTGATACAATCTTTGTGGGGGTAAAAGGATACCCCGGTGATGCTTCAGTTGGTGTGGTTGATGTATACGATGTACAGTTCCATGACCCCCCTCTGCCTGAGTATTACGGAGAAGTTGATCTGACAGGTAATTTACACTTTGTTTCATTGGCCATAGACAGCACTCATGCATTTGTGCTGAGCAGTGTTGGAAACTCTGTGAGCAGACTGGTATCCTACAACTACAACTCTTTCATCATAGATCAGCAGATATATCTTTCCGGCTTTCCTCTGGATCTTGAAGTATCGGAAGACGGAATCATATATGTCCTTACAACAGAGTGATCGTTACCTGAGAACAGCCATTCCTGCGGTATCTCCATTGGAGCTTCTGAAAGAGTAGACTCCCGGAGGAAGGTTTGAAACATCGAAAACTGTCTTTCCATCTCTTAATACAACTGTTTCCACAATTCTTCCTGAAATGTCATGGATGGTAATTGTGGATGATTCATCCTGTGGCTCCAACCCTATCTCCACTGAACAGGAAACAGGA
>JAGLQD010000137.1 GCA_023136985.1 Candidatus Sabulitectum sp.
ATGTGCAGTGGAATACCACTTGAAACAAAGATCGGCTGATCTCTTCGGTCAAGGCTTTCAAAGGCTCTGACAGGATCGTCCGTAGGGTTGCCCATGGGAACTACTGCAAATCCGCTCTCCACAAGAATGTCAGGTGCATTAGTCAGTCCTGCAAGAAGAAGAACTGGCAGAAGATTGATAATATCCTCTGTTGCCAGGGGAAGACTCAGTTCTTCCATTCCTGGAGCAGAAGTGTATTCAACCGGTGTGTAAAATCTTGCAAAGGATTCTTCCATGGCTTCCTCCACAGGGAATGATAAATTCTCCAGCGGGACTTCTGCTGAACAGCTGACCGAAATAAGAATGCACTGTAGAATGAGAATAAGCTTGTTCATTTTTTTCCTTCCTGTTCGTGTCAATTTTGCAAACTAACAAAAATGATACACCTTCGCCAGTGATGTATTCCCCTTTTGCTCAAAAAGGTGTATTTTGCGGTACTGAAAAGTATATCACATGTAAACTGACGGAGGAATTCATGCTGGAGAAACTACTTTCTGAGATACGGGAATTCAATGATGAAAGAGACTGGGCAAAATTTCACTCGCCCAAGAACCTGGCCACATCTATTCTGATCGAGGCGGCAGAGCTTGCAGAGATCTTCCAGTGGCTCACTGAAGAGGAAAGCCAGACTCTGGAAGACAGGGCAATGATCAATGCTGAAGAAGAAATTGCAGATGTTTTTATCTACCTGCTGAATCTGGCTGACAAACTTGGAATTGATCCTGTTGAAGCCTCCCACAGAAAAATACTTAAGAATGGAAAGAAGTATCCGATAAACAGTTCTCGCGGGAATCGGCTGAAATACACAGAATTCGAAGGTATCAATTAAGTACTCTTGCTTCTTTAAGATACAGAAAGATCCCGGTTGCCCGGGATCTTTCTGTAAACAAGAACTTCTTCCTAGAAAGTAGCCTTTATGTTTGCCCATGTGGTTCCAGTAAGATAGGAGGCGTTCATATCTATCTTGTATATCTCATCCGTGATCATATTGCTCACCCAGAGATATCCTTCATTGTCAAAAGTCATTCCGTGAGCCGCAGGAAGAACTGAAGAACTTATAGATTCAACAAGAGCTCCATTTGTGTCGTATGCTCTCACTGGGAATGATGAATCGTTGCAGGCGTACCACCATTTATTGTCATAGAACGCAATGTCATAGAAATCGATTCCAAGCTCGAGCATGAACTCCGGGCCAGCCTGAAGAACTCCTCCAAAAGTGTATTTCTCCAGACACTCTTTCATTGTCTGCGCATCAACGCCTGCACCGTAAATTCGTGTGGGACCAGCAGCAAGACCGGTTACCTCCCGGTCGAGATCGCTTCCTCAACAGTCCAGGTCGAAATTGCCTGAATAAGTGCCTGAAGAGCTGTATTTGTAGACATATGGATCTGTCATACTTCCTGGAAGAGCGCTGGCTATGTAAACAGTACCGTATGCAAAAGTAAGCCCGGAGGGTATTCTTGCTCCGTTAACAGAGCAGTACCATGAGTTCTGGACAGACCCTGTAGCAGGATCAACCTCGTACACATTTTCTGTAACTCTGTCAACGGCCCAGAGCGAACCGTTTCCATAGCCCAGACCGGAAATATTCAGATCAGGGGAGACAAAAGTAGACACTATCTGATAGTCTGCAAAGCTGAGAGTTGCCAGCAACAAGAGCAACACAGACAAAATGATTCCTTTCATACAAAACCTGCCTTTAAAAAGAACTACATCTTTTTACTGAGAGAAATGCTATAAAACTAAAATGTTGATTTGATTGATGCCCATGTTGCTCTGTTAAGAGACGAGGCATTCAAATCTATCTTGTATATCTCGTCTGTGTTCATATTGCTCACCCACAGGTATCCGTTATTGTCGAAAGTCATTCCATGTGCTGCCGGTAAAACTGATGAACTTATTGACTCCACAAGAGTACCGTACCCGTTGTAAACTCTGATCGGGAACGATGAATCGTTGCAGGCATACCACCATTTGGAATCATAGTACGCTATATCGTAGAAATCAATTCCAAGTTCGATCATAAACTCGGGGCCGGTCTGAATAATTCCTGCATAGTTATAGATCTCAAGACATTCCTTCATTGTCTGCGCATCAACACCTGCACCGTAAATTTTACTGTTTCCTGTTGCAAGACCGGTTACCTCCCGGTCGAGATCGCTTCCTCAACAATCCAGGTCAAAACAACTCAGATAAGTACCTGAAGCATTGTATTTGTAGCACCATGGATCTGTCAATGCAGATGTTGCTCCTGCAGCGATATAAACGGTATTGTTGGCGAAAGTAAGACCGGAGGGCTTCCGTGTGGTGTTTTCAGCACAGAACCATACATTCTGAACAGCACCGGACGCAGGATCAACCTGATAAGCAAATTCAGTAACCTGATCCACCGCCCACAAGGAACCATTTCCATAGCCCAAACCGGAAATGTTTGTATCGGGAGCGTCGATAGTAGCTATTATCTGATAGTCTGCCATACTGATGCCAATCAGTACAAACAACATAAGAAAAGTAACAGCAAGTTTCATGAAATCCCCTTTCGTTGAGATAAGACTATAAATAATCGCTACTTCAATGGGAGTCAATAGTAATACAAATTGGATGTTTCAATTTCTCTATAGATTATTAATACAATCAGTGACACAACATATTCCCGATGTTGATTCCTGTAGTTATACCATGGATCCAAGCATTTCCGGGGATACCGTTCTTGTGTGAAAACTTCTTTGAAAGTATTATATCTGTTACGCTGATATGGGTTCGAGAAGTTAAAAAACGGAAAGAGGGAAACAAATGAAGAGTTTACTAGTTGCGGCAGTGCTTCTTATAGCAGCGCCATTTGCCTTTGCTGATATTACTGAGACCTACGGCTGGGAAGGGTCAGCGACAATCCTCGGCAACTATGGAGATATCATCTGTTCAATTGACACAGACCCGATTCATGGTGGTTCGCAGTCTCTGAAGCTTGTTGATGACGCAGAATCCGGTACACCTCAGGCATATGTAGGCTGGGTTGTGGGTCTTTCTGATGGTGATGTTGTAACAGCTTCTTTCTGGAGATATGACACAACACCTGCAGCTGCTCCTTCCTGCCGGATCTGGGGTGGCTGGAACGACGATCCCACTGACATCTACAATTACGGTGGAAGTGCCAGCGGACAGTCCGAATACGGTCCAGGTACCGGATGGGATCTTGCAGAGTACACATGGACAGTTGAGGGTGGCCACACTGGTCTTGTTATTCAGGTAAGAACCTACTCAGAGGCCGGGGACACAGTCTGGGTTGACGATATGACGATTACCGCCCCTGATGGTGCAGAGATCCGTACCCCCGATTACATTATGGCACTTTCCTCAGACACATGGGCCGCTATTAAAGCAACATTCTAAAAATAAGCGAAACCGCACCGGGGCTTGTCAGGCAAGCCCCGGTTTTTTTATTCATCAGTACACTTAAGAGCTTCTTCCGGCAATTCCATTTCCCGGTACAAGTCTGCTGCCTTTGTCAAGTACTCAAGTGATTTTGAGGAATTTCCATTTTTTAGTTTTTTTAACAGGCGTCCAAACGATTGATACGCCATGGCAAGAGCAGGCCTTGCTTCCAGGATCAAAAGTTCCGAAGCACCTGTTTCAAAGGTCTGGAAAGCTTCTTTCATACTGCCTTTTGCTGCAAGAAGTTCCCCCAGGGTGCAGTGGTAAACAGCGGAATCAGTCTTCATTTCTGTTTTCTTAAGGATATCACATACTTCACTTAGAATTTCCCTGGATTTATCATAATTCTCCCTCTTTTGTCTTGATTTCTCCAAGAAGACTCAGAGCGTAGGCTTCTTCTCTTTCGTAAGATGATCTCCTGGACAATTCAAGAGCTTTCCCGGCAAAGGTAAGGGCTGTTTCCTGGTCACCCATGCTGCTGTGTATTGCAGCCCGATGGTTGTAACCAAGTAGGATGTCATGCACAGCATTTATTGACTCTGCAAGTTTGATCTGTCTGTTATTGAAACTGAGAGCTTCCTTATAGTTTCCCATCTGGGCATGAACTGTACACAGTTCCCCCTGTGCACTGAGAATCAGCAATTTGTCCCCAACCTCTCTGGAGATCTTTAGCTGTTTTTTCATGCCTTGCGCAGCTTCACGGTACTTCCCCTGTTTTTCAAGAACCAGACCTATGTTACCGTATGTAAGAGCAGCTTCTCGCTTCATGCCGTTTTGCAAGGCTATTTCTATTGCCCGTTCATAGAGTTTTCGTGCAGATGAATATTCTTCATTGGCCCAGTGCACTGTTGCAAGCGTGTTGAGGGCATGTCCCAGTTTCTTCGCTTTTACAAGTTCAGGTATTCCTTCAAGAGATTCCCCGATCTCAACGGCAATAAGAGCATTCTTCATGGCTTGGTCGATCTCGCCTTCTACACAGCAGGTCCAGGCTCTGAATGCAGCGATCCTTAAATCGAATGTTGTGTCCTGTTGTGAGCTGCTTCAAGTTTTACACTGAGATCATCGACTGTAACGGATCTGTGCTCTCCAAATATCCTTTTAGAACCCGTGGAAATAAATGCTTCGTTTTTAACAAGGGGAGGAGGTACAGGTATTGAAGAAGCTTTCAGAGAGGATTTGAAATGAATCAGGGCATCCGCCGAAGCTTTTGATTCCCTGAGCGCAAGCTCTCTTATCAATCCCCCTGAAAGAAGTATGTGTGCTTGCTGGTTGTCTCCAATTATGTACTGATTCCACTGGCCGTCTCCCACCACTACTTTTGCTTTCAAGGTAAACTTATTACCCAGCAGTGTCATATCACTAAAATAATCCATGGCTTCAAGCATTTGTCCCGCGCACTTCAGAGCCTCTTCTTCCATATTGAATCGAACAAGAAGGGAATCTCCGGAAAAAGTAATAACACTTCCATGATACTTTTCAACAATTGTCAGCATCCTGTCGAAGTAATTATTAAGAAGAGTGGTAAGTTCTTCTGTTCCGTGTTTGCCCGCTTCTGCCAGAAGCTCGGTAAGCGCAGTAAAGCCCGATATATCCGCAAGGAGAAGAGAACCGTGAAAAACTCCCTGCCCGTTCCTGATCAGCTCCACATCTTTGACTGGAAAAAATGGATCATGCAAGATCTGCTCCTTCATCAGTAGCTTCCGGTTTTTTCGGCAGATACAAGATAAAACATCTCAAAACAAAAGTATAC
>JAGLQD010000138.1 GCA_023136985.1 Candidatus Sabulitectum sp.
CTGCCGAATTTATCGTAGGCCGCCCGTTTTTCAGGATCACTTAAGACCTCATAGGCTTCACCCACCTCCTTGAATTTTTTTTCGGCATCAGGATCTTTACTGACGTCGGGATGAAATTTGCGAGCCAGTTTTCGGTAGGCTCGTTTAATCTCGTCCTGCGGTGCATCTCGTGCAATTCCAAGGATTTTGTAGTAATCTCTATATTCCATAAGCAACGCTCTTTCCTGTACGATAAGATATGGCGAGAGTTGGTAACGAGGCTGGCTGAACCGGTCCCGTTCCGTCTCCTCTTGGTATAACTAATCTCCTGCAATGGTATATGGAATATAGTATAATCCTCAGCAGGAGAATGTCAAAATTATCTTTCGATAACTGATCTTATTTAACCCCCCTGATCACAACAAAAGCACCCTTCCCAAAGTCATCCAGAATGGTTTCCGGCAATTCTCCGGCAATAAGAGTCTGCCTGATTTTTTCGATCTCAAAGCCCGCTTCTTGAAGATGTTTCAGCACCTCTTGAGTAGAGAAAAAGGTAGCATCTTTGTAAAATTTACTTTTTTCTCTTTTATCCGCATACTGTCTGCCCAGTTCGCTTTCTTTGTCTACAAATCCTACAATGATGCACCCACCGGGGTTCAATACCCTAAATGCCTCTCTGAAAGACTTGATGATATCATCAACAAAGCAGATGGTCGTTACCATCAGTACAAAATCAAACCTGCCGTCAGAAAAAGGCAAATCTTCCGCTACGCCGGGATAAACGTTGATGCCCTGCATTCTAGCTTTGATTGCCATCTTTTCTGATGGCTCAACTCCGATTTTTATTCCAAGTGGTGCCGCGAATTTCCCGGAGCCGACACCCACTTCCACACCTTTCGCTCCAGGCGGAGGAATAAACTGGCGGATTGTTTCCAATTCAGCTTCATACAGATCAATGTTTTTCTTGAACCATTCGTCATATGCATCGCTGTGTTTTTCAAATGGTTCTATTTTTGGCATACGAAGCCCCACGATGGCCATGTCGGTGGAGCTTCACTTTTATATTCCATGAAATAGTCTCCCTCTAATAGAATGGGACATACCAATTTACTGCTGATGACAAACCAAGTGTTTTACCTCATTCATTTTACCATCCACACCAGAAATTTTAAAAAAAATATCGAAGCCGCACTTCTAGTTTATTGCGGTTGAGTTTCTCGCCATACTCACTGGATTTACCACCTCCAAGATAGGAAAAACGCAATCTCATTTCCCAGTTTGTTATTCCTGTATAAATAACTTCCGGACTTACGGAGAAACTGCTGTCATCCAGATTAACAATAGTGGTGAGACCCGGTGACAGATAAAGTATATCATAGGGCTCCTTCTGGCTGAATTTGGTATA
>JAGLQD010000139.1 GCA_023136985.1 Candidatus Sabulitectum sp.
GGCAGAAGTGGCAATTCTGTCGCACTGCACCGGGCGAACCGAAATACGTGATCTGCAATGCCGATGAAGGCGATCCAGGTGCTTTCATGGACCGCTCTATAGTCGAAGCAGATCCTCATTCTGTTATCGAAGGCATGATGGCAGGCGCTTTTGCCATTGGTGCGGAAGAAGGATTCATCTACATGCGCAAGGAATACCCTCTTGCCATGCACAGGCTTGAAGTTGCTCTGGAACAGGCCCGGGAGAAAGGGCTTCTGGGCAAAGATATCCTTGGAACAAACTTCAATTTCGACATAGTTGTTCACAGAGGTGCCGGCGCATTTGTCTGTGGAGAATCCAGCGCTCTGATGGCCTCAATGGCCGGGCTTCCCGGTGAACCCAGAGCCAAGTATGTGCGCTCGGTTGAAAAAGGCTACAAAGACGGTCCAACAGTTCTGAACAATGTTGAGACCTGGGCCAATGTTTCCCTGATCATTGAGAAAGGTGCTGAATGGTTCGCTGCTATCGGCACTGGTGATGTGTCTGAAAGCCCATGGGGCGGCTGCTCCGGTACAAAGGTTTTCAGCGTTGTTGGTGACATCAATAACATCGGCCTTGTAGAAGTACCAATGGGCATTACCCTAAGGGAGATCATTTACGATATCGGAGGCGGAATTCCCAATGGAAAAGCCTTCAAGGGTGTTCAGACCGGAGGCCCTTCCGGTGGGGTTATTCCTGCTGAAAAACTCGATCTGCCTGTTGACTTCGACAGCCTTACCGCAGAGGGCTCCATGATGGGTTCAGGTGGTATGGTGGTAATGGACGAGAACACATGTATGGTTCAGATCGCCAAGTACTTCGTAGACTTCCTGAAAGGCGAGAGCTGCGGCAAGTGCACTCCATGCCGTGAGGGTCTCGTGGCTCTGGGGCAGATCCTTGGAAGAATTACAGAAGGCAAGGGAAAAGAAGGAGACATCGAGCTTCTTGAGAGCTACGGCTCTACAATGAACGACAGCTGCCTCTGTGCTCTGGGTAAGGATGCACCCAACTCGGTTATCAGCACCATTAGATACTTCCGTGATGAGTATGAAGCTCACATCAAAGACCATGTCTGCCCTGCAGGCAAGTGCCACGATCTGATTAATTACACCATCATCGCCGAAAATTGTACCGGCTGCACACTCTGTGCCATCAAATGTCCAGTGGATGCCATAACCGGATCCCGCAAGGAAGTGCACGTGATCGATCAGGAGAAGTGCATCAAATGCGGAGTTTGCTATGATGTCTGCAACTTCAACGCCGTGGAGGTGAAATAATGGCTGACATGATCACCGTAACCATAGACGGCCGAGAGGTTCAAGTCGCCCCGGAAACAACAATTCTTGAAGCAGCATTAAAGCTGAATATCCACATTCCAACTTTGTGTCACAGCGAGCTTGTAGAGCCCTATGGCGCATGCCGCATGTGCACAGTTGAGGTTAATGAGGGAAGAAAGTCAAAGCTGGTTACCAGCTGCAATTATCCGGTACGCAAAGACTGTACAGTTGAGACCAAGAACGAAAGAGTTATCAACAACCGGAAGAACATTCTTGCCATGATGATAGCCAGATGGCCTGAGGTGAAAATTATTCAGGACATGGCCAAGTTCCACGGAGTGGAGCATCCCGGTTTTGATCACCCCAATGTGGATTTCAACCCAAACGCCTGTATTCTCTGTGGCCACTGCATGAGAATTTGCGAACAGGGTATCTGGGAGAACATCATTAACTTC
>JAGLQD010000014.1 GCA_023136985.1 Candidatus Sabulitectum sp.
TTGCCATTATGGTTCGATAGTGATGTAACCCATGAGCAGGCCTGTAGTTTTTAGCACGATCGAGTGGATTTCTTAATAGAGCGGGTTGTTCTTGTTAGCACAGTAGTAGACTCTGTTGCTGTCTCCTCTGCTTCTCACAAGATCAAGTCCAGCAAGGTTGTTCAATTCCTGTCGGATTGATGCCTCGGATAGCTGGGATCTTCGTGCTATCTCTCTAATGTGCAACTCCAGAGGATTCAAGCCGAATAGAATCGTAAATATCTCTGCGCGTGATCTGGACGAGAGTAATTTAATTAACATATTTATGATGCGTGTATATGCTACGCATATGCGTGGTATATACACGCATCTACTCTGCCTTTTTCAGAAAGGGATTCAATTTTTCAGATTGTTCTTAGTGCTGCATGTACCCCGAGGCTTGCCTCGGGGGTTGGCTGAACGAAAGCATAATATTAATTATGGTGTTTGTACACCACGTTGAAGGACGGAGCCATTATCCGCTTCATTGAATACGATTCTTAAAATATCTTTCCCATTCCTGGCCAGATCAAAGGAAAATGACTTTTCACTACTGACCTGGATTACCTGTTCTGATAGTCTCAGATCACCATCATTTCTGCATGCGGAATCAAGCCTTTCCAGAAGTGTCTTGTAAACCAGGGAATGAGAAGGTTCGATGATATGGATCAATTTGCCCGATATGAATCTCTGATGAAGAAAAGATTCGCCTTCCTGTTCAAGCAGAACTTCTGTAGCATCTTCAGTTTCTGCGCGAGCCAGCAGCTTCTTGAGATCTCGCTCAAAGCATCCGTTGCAGATCATTGTGTTTGACATACTCTCATATTTGAAGGCTAATGCATTGAGGTTTTTTAATATCTCTTCGGAGGATCCCGGGCTCTGCAGTTCCTGAAGAGTATCATCAAGAGCATGATCGAGAACGCTGTTCAAGATGCTGCTGGTCAGAATCCTGGTAATGGGGTCCGGAAGTTTTGGGAGAGCTTTCTGAAAGGATGTCTGCAGATCCATTCCCTTTGTCAGCCATTGGAAAATTGAATTCGCACTCTGGTTAACGGGATTAGAATCAGATCTGCCGAATTGAATCAATGCCCGGGTTATCCCTGTGGAGCATACTCCTTCCTGGAGCGCTTCAATCAGCGGGATACATTCCAGATATGACAGTGTTCTCATTCATCTCCCATGGCATCTCTCTGCTATTTGCTCAGTTCTCTTTACGCATGATCAATTCAACGGAAACCCGTGAGTCATCTGATTCTATAGCGGGCTGATTGTCGGTGTTGCCGGTGAAAGAGATTCCTCCGCCGGTGCGGACTTCAAGCCAGTTATTCGGATACCAGCCAAGATCAAGAGACAATTCTGTTGTGTTCTCAACTATGCCCGAGGGGAAAGCTCCTCCAGCCTGAACAGAATCAGGCCAGCCCTCGTACACATTGCCTTCACCGTGCCTTGTGTAGCTGCCTTTCAGCTGGGCAGTAATTCCGTGAAAGCCTATGTAAGAGATGGAGCCAGTTATTCTGTCTGCGTCAGGCCCCAGCTGTGAGCCGATGATTCTGGCGTCGTGCATATAGAAGTTATTGATCTTTCTCTGGCTGTATACATATCTCTGTACTGCAGTGTATTCCGCAACAGCACCCAGCCCCGTCTCCGGGGAGAAAAAGTCAGCACCGAATGTGTATCCGAGTTTGTTGGGCACATCGTGAATGTTCTCATACTGTATGTCATCTATGAGGAATTCTCCGTAGAGCGCTATTCCTCTCACCGGTTGCCAGGTGGCATCTATACACATGAATGCATTGTCGTCCACCCTCTCATTCCACTGTACAGGATACCATGGGATGAATAAGTTTGCATATGCAAGGTCAATGCCGTCTGCAGTGTACAGAATGGATTCTGAAAGGCCGATCCGAAGTTTATCATATGGTTTTATGTCCAGCCTGTGAGCTGAAAGCCATGTGGAGGAATCTGAATTGATCGTGCTTGTGAAACCGGTGAAGTGTACTCTGTCACCCAGGTCCAGGTCAATTTTTATCATGTCCATTGCAGGAGCCTGGCCTGAGATCATCAATTGTGTGAATCTGCCCGGTCCCCATCGAACGGGGATTCTTCCCATTGTTGCCTGAAGCGGCCCTGTTTCAGCCTGAACGAAACCCCAGTCTACATAGAGATGTCTGCCGTGCTCAAGGCCGTAGTGAAATGGAGAAAAGCCATCTGGCGGGCTGCCGTTGCTTCCTGTCCAGAAAGAGGTTCTCTGGCTTATACTGAACCAGTTTAGGGGCCTGGCGAATACTTCAAATGCCCCGCCGCCACTTGAAATGAATTCAGAGTTGCTGCTGCCTGCCTGGCCAGCCACCGTACCCAGCCAGCCGAAAATTCCGTCTCCTGTTGATGGAACATTTGAGTGATCCTGTATAAGACGCCAGAGCCACATGGCCCTGGAGCCCGGCTCCACCGGTATTGTATGCCTGTCCGGGAATTCTCCTGTAAGAAGGTTACCGGTTGCTTCTGAATGGTAAAGCCACAGATTCAGGGGGGTTTCAAGCGATAAAGAAGCAGTTGCCAGAGATGTAGACACCAGGATGATAAACACTGCTTTCATTTTATTTGCCTCTTTCAAGAAGAAATACTGTTTCAATATGGTCGGTATGGGGAAACATATCTACCGGAGTAATTTGCCGGATCTTATAGTGCTCTTCGGAAAGAACTGCAATGTCTCTTGCTGCGGAAAATGGGTTACAGCTTACATATATAATTCTTGTTGGATTCAGCTGTGTCAGTTGCCTTGTTATGCTGGTTCCCATACCTGCCCTTGGCGGGTCGGTTACAATTGTTTCAAACTCTCTCTTTCTTTTCAGCGCTCTGGTCAGGAAAGAAGTGTCTTTCGAGTTTACAACATGAATTCTGCCTGCAGGGATGCTGTTCAACTCTGCTGCTGTATGAAAACAAGTGGAAGCTTCCTGATTCATCTCCACAGTTGTCACCTCAGAGCCCCGTGCAGCCAGAGGGATCCCGAAGGCTCCAACGCCGCCATAGAGGTCAAGAGCGGTTGTATTTTCATCTGGTATGTGATTCAATACAATGCTAACCAGTTTTTCTGCCGCTATTGTGTTAACCTGAAAGAAACCGCCATGTGGAACCTGATAGATGAATTCTCCCAGCTTCTCGAACATGTCACCGGGCCTGAGAGAAT
>JAGLQD010000140.1 GCA_023136985.1 Candidatus Sabulitectum sp.
CCACCCCCCCCATAGCCACTGACAGGCGTCTTCCAAGAAGAAAGATCAATGGTATGGTAAGTATCCCTGCTACAGCAGAAGGAAACCTGAGTGCAGCGGGAGAGTTTCCTGTGGTTCTTTGAACGAAGAACATGAGAAGCTGGTACCCCGGCGGATGTATGTCTGGAGCTACCCCTTCTGAAATAACATCCCCAACAGTTGCGAAACTGCTTCTGTAACAGGAGGCAAGTTCATCATTCCACAGAGATTCCCGACCTATGCTGTGAAAACGAAGAATACTTCCAAGAACTACAATCAGGAACAGAAAGAGATACCTCTGCTGAAACAACCTACTTGCCTGCAGCAGGGTCCTGGTCGAAGAATGTACTGAGTTGTCTGTACACCTCCGGGGCGCGGGCTTTCATCTTTTCAGGTTTTTCAAAGAAATACTCTACGGAACAGGCAAAGAACTCGGCAGGATTGGTACCTGCATAATCGCGGAGTACAGATCTGTGCGAATGCACTTTCTCAAACTCGGACTGCATTGCCTGCGCCCACGGCCTGTATGATCCCAGGTTAAGCTCATCGGGAGTTCCGTCCGGTCTCCGGCCATCAAGTACATGTGCAAACTCATGGTAACCTACATTGAAACCATCGTTCTCGTGGGCAAAACTGTTTAAAAGATGGGGCAGAGAAAGAATGACTCCACCCTGAGAGTGTACCATTCCAGCAGCAGTAAAGCCTGACTGTGATTTTGTAGAGTAATTTCCTTCAGGAGAAAACCCTCCTGGATAGATTAGAATCTCTCCGAAATTATAGTACTCCCACCCCGGTCGCCGGAATGTGAGCCTCACTGCGGATGCTGCCACAAGGGCTTTTATTTCATCTGTGATCTCAATTCCGTCAACACCGTCAATTGAGTGTTCCGAGAGAAAAATTGCAATATCTGATTCATAGACACTTTTGTCGGCAGTGGAAAGATTCTTGTAAAAACTGACCTTCTCCGTGAGAACTCTTTTTATGCTCTCGGCTAAACCTTTTTTAGCGATCCGCTCTCGTCTCGAAAATTTTTGAAGATAAATGAAAAAGTAGAGAATACCAGCACCGGCAATAAGAGGAAGAAAAATTATCAGCCCCTTACCGGTGATAATAAAAGGTATGCTTAGAAGAACAGAGGACGCTGCAGTAAGCAGCGCCCTGTTTCTGATTCTTTTTTCCGGAAAAACTTCCACTCTCTGCCTATACCTCAGCCATGAAGTGGCGCTCGATCATGATTCTCTTCAGCTCAAGCTTGAAGATCTCGCGATCACGAAGTTCACTTGCAAGTTCCTGCTGCGCTGTTTCCAGCTCGGTCTTTTCCAGTCTGAAAGCTTTGAATGCCTTGCTGTATGCCTGTCTGGCAGCTGCAAGCTCTTCCGGCTCTACCTGCTTCTTCTCTTCAGTGCCCTCAAGAAGTTTCTTTGCGTTCTCGAATGCGATTCTGGCCTGGGCAGCCTGTTCAGTTTCAGTCTTAACTTCTGCTCTGAACTGCTCGATCTCTTCAACACTGAAATCCATCTCGGACTTGATTCTTCCCTCGAGTTCATCCAGAACAGGGGTCAGGAACAGCTTCAACTCATGGATGTAGTTGGCATAGCGAACCACAGTAAGGTTCAGCTTCTTTTCTTTACGAATATTGCTGATGGTGACCAGCTTCTCCTGCCAGCTGTGAAGCTGGTTCAAGCTGAATGCAAGTTCACGACGAAGTTCGTTCTTGTCGTGAATATCACTTTTAAGTCTTTTTTCAAGTGTGTTATGCTGATTCACAATATATCTCCTTATTACTTTAATATCATGCACTTATTAATTGCTTCTCGCAGGCGGGTTTATGCCACCAAAAGGCTCTTATGTCAAGAGTTATACATTCAGCCGAAAAATCAGCTTCTTGTGGAATCATGTAAAAGCTGCAAATATCTGTAGCTTTTACTCAGTCCTTTTCGGGGATTTAGACCCAGTTTCCGTGATGCACTGGAAACTTTTGATTGTGAATCCGACTCGATCTCAACATACTTCCCGAAGAACAGACTGTCCAGGCAAATGTGTGTGTCTTCACCAAGTGACCATATCTCGCGGGTTTTTGCGTACTGGAACACAGATGCGTAACCAAGAGCGCTCAACATCTCCTCCGCCTGGGAAAAGGATATTGACAGCAATGTTTCGTGCTCCTTCCGAATCTTCATTGCCCCCGGTTGCCCTGGCTCTTTTACAGTCAGGATAACATCACCGCCAAAGTCCCTGAGCCTTAAGAGTGTTCCGGAACTTTTGAGAGATCCATCAGGGAGATCATAAACTGTATTTCCTTCCTCTGTAGCTTTGCATATCAATAGCGCACCGGCCTGCTGGAGATTCTTCCTGATTCTTGAAAAATCCTTAACTGGGTATTTGAGTTCAACTTCGGTGTACATTTCCAGCTCCTCTTAACATTTGCATTTGACCTGAGGCTTCTATTATTATAAATTAGCGCACTACGGAGGAGGACTAGTCTAATTGGTAAGGCAGCGGATTTGAAATCCGCCGGGTTTAATCCCTTCGGGGTTCGAGTCCCCGGTCCTCCGCCATGTTTGACTTCTAAAAAAAAGGAGCCCCTTGCGAGGCTCCTTCAAATAGTCTGCAGATGCAGTCTAGAGCATTCCGCCGCTTGTGACCACCCAGCTGCCGTTCTCAAGCATGAGTTCGACTTCATCCTCGTCGGTCTCGCCCATGAATGTTATCTCGATAACTACAACAGCAAAATCGCCATCAATTTCGCTACTCTTAATCTCGTATTCGACTGCTGACATCATTGCGAGCATGCCCTGAACCATCTCTTTTTCTTCATCAGACATATCGGTTATTTCAGACCGCTCTTCTTCCGGCAGATACTGCGCCATGGCATCTAAATCTCCGGATTTCATAGCATCAAACATACCTTTGACAGCATCCTCTGGACTGCTGGCGCCGCCTCCGCCACCACATGCCATAACAATAAGGCCGACAAAACCAAGAACTGCTAGAATCTTACGCATATTAACCTCCACAAAAAAGTATCAGAAGTTTTACAGCTTCCGTGAGAATGGAAAATGTCACCCCTGAAGACCTGACACGAATAACGAATACTACAACTCAACAGGCTCTGAAGTCAACAGGGATTCATATATTCATTCCCCATGGTTCTCATGCAAGAACTGTATTCCTAGAAAAGCTGTTCCAGAACCGGAGAGCCGGTGACCTTCCACGATGATTCCTCCCAGGCGAACTGAATTGAAAGGGAATACCCCGAGAGCCAGGTGAACAGAACATCGGCATTCCTGCCTCTCAAGGAGGCTTCCTCCGATATGATATTCTCAAGCGGGGGCAGGTAAACTCCCTCAAGCATCCTGGAAACGAAATCCTCTGCGTCCATCCATTCAAGATCCCATGTCGTCAGTCCGGAGCCGGATTCCCTTAGAAGGGTTTCTACCAGACCGGGATCAGCGGCAACCAGTTCCTTAAGCTGCTGGTAACTCGATTCGATCTGAACCCTGACGCTTTCGGACATCAGATCCAGAATTCGTTCCCCATCTCTGTTCTCAACAGCATACAGCAGATCCCAGGTGGAATCCACAGGAGTTGATGACGCGACCGATGAAATCGAGATGATCGCCAGTAAGCTGATTATTGTATTGCGCAGTATATCCATGTTCTGCCTTCCCGCAAAACGCTGATTGAAGCGCGTTTTGTAACCTCGCAGTTGATCCGGTGACATCCAGCTTCGAGATGGTTCTGCCAGAGTATGGCTCCGGATTGACTGATGGTTACTTCCCCCGCTCCGGG
>JAGLQD010000141.1 GCA_023136985.1 Candidatus Sabulitectum sp.
TATTTGTACAGGAGTATTCGATGGTGTATCCCATATCAAAAGGAATCTTTATTGAAAGATCCACTGAACCAAAAAAGGTTCTTCCCGGGTAGGTCACTGAAGAGAGAAGGTGATCGTCTGTCTGGTCAAATAGTATTTCCAGCCCTTCAGGCACTCCTCTACCGGAATCACCGTATATGCTTGCTTCAACAAGAATGTGATCTGATTCCCATTCCGTAACTTCAAGATCTCCTCTGGAATTACTGAAACTTAGCAAAGAGCCGTGTTTCATATCAAATTCCGCTGTTCTGACACCGATCAGATCAGTATTTAACTTAATGACCACACAGGAAGCTGCAAGAAACACCATGGACAATACAAAGAATCTGTACTTCATTTGTTCTCCAGAGGGTAAGAGTGAGAGCTATCATTTATTGCATCAAGTGCATCGTCCACACTTATATCGCCTCTGTGCAGGCTCTCCAGTATTCCAATCGATGTATCTTCTGTTCTCATCCGGCTCTCAAGGGCATTGAACATCTCTTCGATTCTGGCTCTGGCAGTAGGGTACGAGACCCCGAGCATACGCTGAACAGCTTTCAAGTTACCTCTCGCCAGAAGAAAAAGCTCAAGCAGAGCCTTGTTCTCCCCATCCATAGAACACAAAGCACACTCTGAGAAAGCACCACTGACTTCTGTTCCACAATCGGAACATACATACTTTACCGGATTCAGAACTCCATCACAAGAAGGGCACCTGGATGGTGCAGAAGTCCTATTCACCTGACTCTCCACTTATCACGATTCCTCCGCCCATTGTGGCAACTGTCAGCACAGGAAGATCATCGTCAGTTCCATACCTCACAGAAACCTTAGACTTACCATGCCCTCTTTCCGACTGGGAGATTATCAGTGGATCATTCCCTCCAACATCAATAGAGCCGCCAAGGGTACTGGCATTTATCTGAACAAATACATCATCTGCAAGACAGACTGAAACTCCTCCACCCATTGTTTTGGCCTTGGAATTTCCTTTCCATGCGGAGTCCAGGGATATATCCAGCCCTCCGCCCATGGTTTTTATGGAAAAGCTGTCACCGGGGTTACTGATTTTTATACCCCCTCCCATAGTCTTAAGTTCAACAGGAATCTGAACGTCACTGGAACTGATTCCTCCACCTTTTGAAAAGACCTTGACTGAAGCCATGCAGTCCGGCACCTGAACACTCAATTCTCCGCTTCTCCATAGCAGAATCTTCTTGCTGTCCCTGGTGCCCACTCCTATAGTACTGTCGTTGTCCAGATCAGCTCGAAGAACATTGTCCCTGCTTCTTGACAGTGCAATTGAAATGCCCTTCCCGCCATGAGCATTTCCGCGGATAACAAGTTCCTTATCACTTTCCATTGGTTCAGAAACAGATTCTACTTCTTCCAGCTCTATGTTCTCATAAGTTTCAATGGATTTTCTGCCTCTGAAAACATCCCCCATTGCCGCCTGGATCATCGGGCCGATCTCGCTCATCATTGAAAGAGTGTCGCTGTTTTTTCTTTTTCTTGCAGTTTTCTCCGGACCGGATCCACCACCTGTAGATGCCAGTGCCTCAAGTAACCTGGCTCCTTCTGCTGCGGTGACAGTACCATCTGCCACCATCTCGAGAACTCTTTCTTTTTCCTTACTCATTGTTTATACCTTCTTTCCTGTAATTAGCCTTTCGGCTTAACAATGATAACATTTTTTTATCTTTTGTCAAGACGTTTTTCTATATTGGCAAACAGGATGTTTATTTTCCTTTAAGGGTTCTGTCCAATTTATCCACATGAGTATAGATTTCCTCCATCTCAGTAAGAAGTCTGCTTTTCAGCTCATGAAGACTGCTCTCAAGCTCCTGAGTGGCTTGACTGAAACGATTAATAAACTGAGTATTTTCTGTGTCCATAAAAAGAGCAAGAAGTAAGTCAGGTGTCAAAGGGTTATTCCTGGCATCGCCTCGGATCTTGTAGGTTCCGCCGGAGGTACTATATGGCTTTTTTGTTCCTGACGGAATACTGATCCTGAGAAACGGTTTCTTCCCTTCACAGTTCTCTACGATCACGAAAAGCTCAACAGGAGGGACGCAGCTTCCGGCTTTGCCAAGAATGGATAGTTTTGCCCTGTCGCCTATCTCGCAGCCAATGATCTCAGCAGTCTGCCTGCCCTGCTCGTCCTGGTTCTCGCGAACTCCTAGAAGAATAGTGCCACCACTGGCGCAGTTTGCAAAAGCAACAAGATCATCAGCGGAAAGGCCGCCAATTGACTCTTTAAAGTCCAGCACCCGGCTTTCCTGACTTCCAAGCAGCACTTCTGCCTTTTCAGAAAGCCCGGCGTATTCCGTTATCATTCTGGATTCAGTCAGTGCATACGCTCCATCCAGGGACTGCTTTCCTCCCACTCTGCCTGATACTCGTATTCGCAGAAAAACACATTCAGATCCGCCTGATACTCGTACTCCACATAATGTATCGACACATCCGCCTGGTACTCGTAGTCACAGAAGTACCAGAGACAGTCTTCATCATCAGCCTGATACTCGTATTCAACCACAAACACAGAAGCATCTGCCTGATACTCATAATCAACCACATACACATTGATATCCGCCTGGTATTCGTACTCTGCAATGTAAATTGACCCGGCAGAAACTGTTCCAGCCAGAACAACTACGGCAAGCAACACAAAAGAAAACCTGAACATTATATAACCCCCTTGTCATTATGATAACCTCCTTCAACAATGTTTACAATGGCCCACAGTTTCAACTGCATAATTTATTGTTATCCAGGCTGCTATTGTGCCAACAGATTATTGTAGTCTTGTTTATAAAATTTTTATTCCTTAGAATCGCAAAATCCCTAACGCTTAAAATGAAAGGAGAACTTTGTGAAAGCCACTTATTTGTTGCTGATTCTTGTGGTTGCAATTGCATGGGCTGACTGGGTTGATTTCGGAATGGATGGCTTGCCTTCTGCCGAGATCACAGTGCTTGAAGCAACACCTTCGGGAATGCTTATTGAGCTGGTTGTCCCGGGTATTGACATCAACCAGATAACCAGGGAAGGCAAGATCTATCACGAACTTTCCATTCCCGGCACGATTCCAAACACCAACGCCGAGGGTAACCCCTCCATACCTTCCCTGTCTTTCCTTGCTGCGGTGTCAGAAGCCGGGGTTTCTAATATCACAATTGAGGATGCCTCATGGGTTGACCTTGGGCTTTACACTCCCGCCCCTATGCAGCCAATTCCAGCAGATGATTCATATGAGGCTGTTCCATTTACCGTTGTTCCTGCATCGTACAGCGGCGCTCATCCTTCCCAGCAAGCTTCATGGGTAAGTGACGGCGTGCTTCGCGGTGTGGATATCGGAAGGATCAACATCGCACCGGTCAGATGGAATGCAGAAACCGGAATTCTGTCAGCATGCCCCAGGATGCTTGTAAGAATTGAATTTGCAGGTTCCGTTTCCATTGAGCAACGACTTCACAGCAGATTCTGGAACTCAACCTTTCAGCGAACACTTGTGAATGCCGATGTTCTTGGAACACCGGTAAGCACAGTAAGTTATTCGATCACTGAACCGGTAAAGGCCACAACCCGCAGGCAGGCAGATGACATCACCGCAGCTGACTTTCTGATAATAGCGGGAGATGATTTTGTAGACACATTGATGGACACATTCATCGCTGCAAAAATGGAGCAGGGCTTCCTCACCGCTCTTGTTGCCGGTGGCTCCTGGTCTCAGACTGAGATCAAAGCCTATGTGCAGAATGCCTATGACACTTGGACGATCCCACCAAGCTTTGTTCTTTTTGTTGGAGATTCAGGAGACCTGGTCCCTTACAACACTAACGGTATGAGTGGCGATAACAGGTACTGCTGTGTGGATGGTTCCGATTACATGGCAGACATTTTCAACGGGCGCTTCGTTACTGGAACAAGCAACTATCCCGGTGTTGAAGCTAAGGTTCTCAAGTGGGAATTCGATCCACTTATGGACAGCAGCTTCTGGAACAACGGACTGTGTGCGGGAATGTTGCAGGCCCTGGGCGGCACAGTTGCCGACAGATGGTTCTGTTTCACCTGTGAAACTGTCAGGGACACTTATCAGGATATCTACGGGAAAACCTTCAATAGAGAATATGTTAAAGACACATCACAATCACCTCCTTACTATTATCGCAGTGATCTGCCCAGCGCAGGACAGATGGTTCCATCAGACATAGTCTGGGATGGTGATGCTGCAGGGATACTCTCCAGCATAAATAATGGAGTTTTCCTTATCCAGCACAGAGACCATGGAGGAGTATCGGGATGGGCCGATCCCGCATTCTACATATCTGACCTTGCAGGGCTGGCCAATGGAGCAAAAACTCCCATGGTGATGAGCATCAACTGCCTTACCGGTCAGTTCGTAAACAACTGTTTCGCAGAAAACCTTTTTGCCCGGGACAACGGGGCAGTAGCAGTGGTTGCTGCTGTTCAAGTAAGCTACAGCTACTTCAACGATTATTTCTGCTACGGTTTATACAAGAGTTTCAATGATCAGTACACAAGCCCTCCTTTCAGCTACACCGAGCCCGGTGGTGACTACATGGGTGGTCAGGCTCTTATTAATGGAAAGCTCGAGATGCAGGCAGCAGCTCCCTACAATCCATATGGAAGCTGGGAAGCGTATGCTGAAGACGAGTGGGACCTTTTCCAGTGGTTCGGCGACCCAACCATGGACATGAGAACAGACCTCCCACACTCCCTCACTGTTCAATCCCCCTTCAGCCTCCCGTCAGGTTCAACAAGTGCCGTATTCATTGTAACAGACGCAAATGGTCCGGTTGATCAGGCCATGGTCTGTATCCAGCATACCAGCGGTCTCTGGGCCTCAGGCGTTACCAGTTCAGATGGAACAGTGACACTGACTTTTGATGCAATCGGTGCAATCGACGACATCACCTACATGGTCACAGCACACAATGCTCTTCCGTATGAAGGCTGTATTAACGGTGTTGGAGTAGAAGAAACAACTGCGGGGATCGTTTCAGGCTCTGTGGGTAATCCGTATCCCAATCCCGCCACATCTTCAATAACCTTCCCCGTCACCCTTGATGGTGCCGGCAGTGTTGCCATCACTGTGTACGATATAGCAGGAAGATCTGTGGACGCAATTGAATCAGGTATACTTGAATCCGGTTCACATGCCCTTGTATGGAATGTTGCCGAGGTTCCTCAGGGAATCTATATGGCAAGAATTACTGATCAGGGTGGTTCCGTAACTACCCGTAGAATTGTAATAGCCAGATAGACCCCGGAGTAGAAAAGAAGACGGGAGCAGAATATTGCTGCTCCCGTTTTTCTAATTCCTGCGGTGATTCCTGTATCAGTACCTGTAGGTGTAATGCAGTTCCAGAGATGGATCCTGATTCCCTGTGAGAGTGCTCTTTGTGCTGCCCTCGAGAAAGAAATCTCTGTTAAAGAAATACTGGGCTTTAAATGTTCCTGCATCCGAAGAAAAAACATCGCTTGAGAAACTGACAAAAAGATCCGGTATAACATACTTGCCTGCATTTACCACAAGAGATGTTGAATCAGAAGAAAAATCAGGAGAAAAATCCAGGGCATCCAGCCCTACATCATCCCGTATGCTCCTGGCCAGCCACTGCCCCAGATAATTGCCTGCAACATTGCCCAGGGCACTGCTGTCAAACTGCTGCAATTCTCCGTAAGTCATACCTGCAGTGAGAAGTGTAACTATATCTCTGTCGTCAATACTCCCAAAGGGTCCGGAACCAGTTAAAGTGATATCCGGTTCTTCCGGATCTCCGGTTACAGTAACGGTGATGGTGTATTCAGCTCCGCTTACAGAGCTTCGAATTCTTGCTTCAGCCTGTATGTTCAGATCAACTCCAAGAGGTGTGGTCTGAAGGATCCTCACATCTCCCTGTGTTATCTGGAAGTCTCTCCCCAGCATGTACACTGCACCCCTTACTGCCCTGATCTCCCCACCGATCAGCAGTTGTCCCGAAACTGTTGTAATATCCACCGCAGCAGACAACTCAACATTTGCGTAGCTGTTTCTGAACCAGATCCCCCTGTCTCCAGTAATTCTGATATTCAGATCCAGTGGCAGTTCACTCTGAGCTCCTGATGATCCTCCACCTGCTCCTTCAATAGCACCTCCGCCGCCCATTGATATTGTCGCCTGATCGATGGTAAGTTTTCCGGTTATTCTCGGCTTCTCCGTAAGATCACTGCTCTCCGAAAATATAGAACCTGATATCTGAAGCCAGCCAACTCCTGCAATGAGAGTTTCCCACTGGTCAAGATCAGCATGGAAACTGTAACCACTGAGGGTCAGAGGCACAGTTCCTTCTTCAAAAGAAAGATTTTCCTCTATATCCAGAAGAACCAGACTCTGCAGGCTGACATTCTGGCCCTCTCCTGAGGTCAGTGTGAACCTGCCGTTAAAGGATTCACCTGCCTGCTGATCAGGATAGGTGAGATAAGCAGATACTCCTGGAAATTCAATACCGGGATTGGTCAGATAAAGCTTCTCAAAACTGGATGCAAGGCCAACAGAGAGCTCAGCAGAATCTCTCTGATACTCCACTCTTGCACTGACTCTGGCTCCACTTGTTTTGAAAGGCATAGGCAGCAGGTAAAACAATTCATCACCTACGCCGGTAAGTTCTGCCTCAAGCCAGACAACATCGCCAGGGGAAACATCCAGTCGGTGGTCAGAGCCCCATATTTGATCAAGAGCAATACTGAAACCAGACCGTACTCCGTCAGTCCATGTCCAGATCCCATCAATAACAAGAGAATCTTCCAGTGAATAAATATCAATTGTCAAGCTGTCAGACTGGTCCCATTCATCAAAAGTCGGGTGTTGAATATCAGCAGACAAAGATGTTTCCAGGTTCCCAAGACATCCTCTTGCAGAGAATTCAGCACCAAGTATTCCAGAGATGGGAACGCTCAGGCCCAGCATTGAAGTAAATGAAGCTATATCTACACCGGAGAGAACAGCTACTGCACTAATTGAGTCCCTGTGCATCCATCCATCTGCGGTGATCTCACCAGACGGCAGATCAAGCCAGAGAGTGTCAAGGGTCATGCCCGAGCTATCTGCAACAAATTCAAAATCTCCCTGGGATATCAGGCGTAGTTTTCCCGCACGAGTCAGGGCAATACCGTCCATGGCAAAGGCCAGGCTGTCAACACCGTACAGGAACTGGCCGGAAAGGTTAAGTGAAAGATCACCTGGCGCTCCAAGGTTTAAGCTGTCAAGACGAATGGAACCTGGTTCTGCAATGAACACCGCGCCAAGAGAGTAAGACGCGCCTGCAAGCATAATAGAGTCAATATCCAGCCTGCCTCGACCTTCAATCCCAATGTGGTCCAGGGTAATGTCTCCTGTGAAAGTCAGTTCTCCTGCAGCCATGTCATTGTACGCGAATGAGCCGAAACCAATGTTTCCCGAGGCCTCAAAATCATCAGGAGTACCAGACAGATCCACATCCGCATAAAGTCCGGTTGCAGCAAATCGGATGGAGTCAGATACTGCAGCTGAGTCAATTGTAAGTTCGCCGGAGATCTGCATTCCAGACGGCCCACTTGTCATAAGTCCGGAGAATACAACACCTTCTACAGATATTTCAGGATTAGAGAAATATCCTAATCCCAAATCACCACTTACGGTAAAAGCTGACAAATTCCCCTGACCGGATGCATTGACGGTTAATCCACAAGCATCGGCAACCTCCGAATCAGTGAAAGCGGCCAGAAAACTACAGTCCGCCATTGAAGCATCAAGATCTGCAGCCCATGCCACAGGCATGAAATCAAGACCAAGTGAAGAAGTGAATTCAGAAGAAATACTTCCTCCGTCAATTTCAGCATGTACGGTTCCCTCAAGTTGTCTCTGATCAATCGTACATTCAATGCTCAAACTGGACAGTAAATACTCGCTGACTCTACTCTCTGTGAACTGACATCTCAACAGCCCATTGTTAAAGTAGCTTCCAGTTCCCGAACCTGAAACTGAAATTGATCCTGAGACTTCCGTTTCAGGATATCCATGAGAGAGATCAGAGATATCAACTGCCTGAAGAAACCCTGTTACAGATCCA
>JAGLQD010000142.1 GCA_023136985.1 Candidatus Sabulitectum sp.
AAGGTCAAAGAATTACATTTGTCAATATTGATTTGCTCGCTTTCGGAAGAAGAGCAGAAAGGAGCAATTTGAATTTCACAAAGAATCTCTAATCTGAAAGATCTTAGACCAAACAACTGGTTCATCAACAGTGCAAAGCTGGATAGAGTACGAGAAGCATGGCTGAATAACCGGCAAAACATTCTGCCGCCAATTCTGGTCTCAAAGATTGGTGGAACTCTCGCTTTGATAGATGGCCACTCCAGAGCATTTGCCGCATTCGAGAATGGTCAGAACGAGATAACAGCAGATTTTCAGAAACTTGATAATATTGAGGGTTCCCACCTACTGTATGAACACATCCACAAAGAGGGCCCAAACAAGGGAATATGGACGATTGTAGATCTGGCATCTCGAATCGTAACACCACAAGAGCATCACTCGCTTTGGATCAACTATTGTACAGAATGGCTGGAACAACACAGTGAAATGGACTACTCTGAAAAAAGTACTTGCTGAAGCGGTACGGAGGATCTCTGTAAGTGCCGTATCGCTTTTCCTGTGGATTTCCATAGTGGTAGGTTTTTTCACAGGGCTAACAGATGTAACTCAATACTTCAGGTACAGCAAAGGGTTTCCCGACCACAGCTTCACAATGAACCTACTTGCTGGCATTGCAGCATTATTGATGCTTGTTTTTTCTGTGGTGGCCATTGTAAAACTCCGCAAAAACAGTCGAGGCATGGTGCAGATCTCAATTGCCGTATCCACTGCCATGGGATTTGTACCTGCTTATCTGCCAAGGGCTGCAATAGGGTCTGCAATCCGCCAGGATCTGTTCGTCTACCTGGGTGGACTGGGGATTATGACATTGTTTTTTTTGTTTCTTTCAGATTCTTCGCCAGATACCCCAGACAATACGCCATGACATAAGAGGTAGAACATCAGGAATGTTTGCTGCATGCATCTCCAGAAAAGCTCTGTCCGGTTTTTGAAGAGCACTGATAACTTCTCCGCCTGTGATTCTGGAAAAATCTGCCTTCTTAAAGAAAAGATCAAGCTGACTGCCGTTACTGGTGTTAATGCCATCACTCTTAAGACCCGTTCTGATCAGATCAGCAAAACCTGTATCCGGTGACTCACCGATACAGGTGTAATCATACTCTGCAAATACGGCGTATAATCCATTCGGTGACAGATTCTTCTTTACTTTTTTCAACCACTTCACAGGTTTATCCACACTGGAAAAGAAGAAGGAAGAAACATAGAGATCAGCAGGAAGAGGATTGTTTTCCGCATCTCCGGCAATGAACATTTCATTCTCAGGAAAAATCTCAGTATCTATATCCATTCCTGTATAGGCAGCATTTGTAAGGGTTTGAAGTTCTTCTCCAAGAAGCCCGGTTCCACAACCCGGCTCAAAAATGGTGTTTACCTGTCTCAATGGTAGTAGAGAACAAATATGCCTGCGAAGAGGTTCCAGTTCTTCAAACTGTCTTCTGTAGATATCCCGCAGTTTATCCCTTTTACATTGAGTCCCTGCAGGGGGCTCCGTTCTTCTTTTCAAGGGGGCATCCTCCTCCGCAAAGGCTCAAGTCAACACACTCTCTGCAGACATCATCCACCCATTCTCTGTTCCTTGCATTCTTCATCAGATCGCTGTTCCATATTGAATCCCAATCAGCGGTGAGAATATTCCCAGCTGACTCGTACCAGCTCTGACATGGAAGTACTTCGCCGTCAGGTTCAATGCAGAGGTTGTATTCGCCTGCAGTACACCTCTTTGCCCCAAGATCGAACTCAAGGGGATTGAAGCTGCAGTAACGGGTAGGTGAGTACCAGATGAATTTCATTCCAAGCTCTTCTATCTTCTCATTCATTAACAGAATGATGTTCTCCAGCTTGTCTGTGCTCACTGCAAAATCACCTTCAAGAGCTTTCCCACTGTGTATTATTGCGTTGGCCGCAACCGAGGAAAGACCCAGATCATGGGCAAACTGAATTGTTTCAGTCATTCCATCGCAGTTCTCTTCAGTAATAGTGGTGTTGGTAATGGTGTGAATACCCGCCTTCACGCAGTTTCTGATTCCCTGTACAGTGCTGTCAAAGCTGTCCGCACCTGTCATTTTGTTGTGGATATCTCTGTTGCTGGATTCCAGAGTGATCTGAATGTGATCAAGGCCGGCGTCAACAAGACTCTGAAGATAAACTTCGTTTGCCAGCTTTACTCCATTTGTGAGAAGGCCTGTTACAAGACCCAGGGTTTCAGCATACTGTATAAGTTCCTCAAGATCATCACGAAGAGTTGATTCGCCTCCAGTGAAGATCACATGGGGAATGCCCAGATCCCAGATCTTGTTCATTACTGTTTTCCATTGATCCGTTGAAAGCTCATTCTTATCCCTGGTCTGATTGTAGCAGTGGCTGCAGTTGATGTTACACCTGTAAGTCAGGGCAAGATCCATTCTGTACGGCACTTCAACCTTAGCCTGGAACGGTTCTGTTACCTCCATGTTAACGAAAGTGATCGGCTCTGAAGCCCCGGTGTCCAGGATGTTTTGAAGAACATCTCCGAACTCTTTCAGGTCCGAGGCAACCTGCTTCTTTTTCACAGAATATCTTTTTCTAAGGGACTTGAGGATCTTCTTTTCAGAAACTTCAGACAGGATCATCCAGGCCATATCAACAGCCACCGGGTTGAAGTGAATGATTCTTGAAGCATCAACAGTAAGTATTCCCCGGCCATTCTCACTGATTCGCAGGTGGATCCTGTGTCCGCCCCGGCGGAAGTGATGCATACCGGGTTCTGTGATCCATTTTCCTGATTCTTTCAGATTTTTTGTTACCAGCATGATTACCTTCCCCCCCCTGCACAGGCGCAGGCACAGCCAGCGCAGGCACACGCACATGCGCAACCTCCGCCACTTGAACCCCGGTAGGTAGACACGGGAATTGGATTAGATTTAGAAGTTACTGTTGATGATAGTTTCGTAAGGTTACTAACAGCATTTCCAGCTGATACTTCAAGGGCTCCTGCAACCTGTGAACACGCCTGGGAAAGATTCATTCCACCAGTGCTTCCCTTGATCATTCGTGCATTTCCCGGGAAATACCCGTACATGTACATGGGCAGAAGGATGTTTCTATCCGAGGAAAGTTTCCTTACCCTGGAATCAAACTTCCCGTCCGCAAGAAGCCACTGGAACCTGTCTCCCAGTATTGCTCCGGCTTTTTCAGCGGAACGATCTGCAGCAACCATGTTCCAGGCACTTTCTATAACACTCAGGTAGTATTCCTGTGATTCTTTAAGCGAGAACCCCTTCATCTTCCTCTCCAGGATCTTGATCATTTCAAGAAATAGATCCTTTATTTTCTCAGCTGGTAGCGGTTTGGCAGAGGGAACTTCGGGAAGAAGTGTCAGTAATTCCTTCTCGTAAGAGCGAAGCCCTTCAGTAGAACCTGTTTTCATAAGTTTACCGTCTTCCAGCCTGAGGCTGCCCTTTTTCAACAGTCCAAACAGGACCAGAACAAAAACACGATCCAGTTTCTCCTCAAGCAGAAGTGCTGCCAGTGGTGCTGTGAGTCCCCTTCTTATTCCGGAGCCTTCCAGGCCCAGCTTAGGTGGAAGATATTCCTCTCTTCTTCGCTTTCCCTTTATTACTGCCTTGATTATCACAAAGATCATGAAACCGAAGAAAAGGAAAAAGAAAGCGAAACCAGCCAGAGCAATAAGAGTCCCCTGATCCATGAAGGGCTCCTTGGGTCTCTCTATAAGCGGTCCGTCAACCAGGTCCTCGGGGAATGAGATTCCCACAAGATATGGGGAATCAACCCTTCTGGTTTCTTCCCATACGTAAACAACCCGTCCGTCTTTATTCACCAGGGAAGTGGTATAGGGTAAGTCATGATAGCGAACCATCTCAGGGTGGGAACCCTCCGGGAAAATAACCGTAAGAGAAAAATTACTGGAACCGGTAAGAAGCCCACTGTCAAACCATGTGGGAGTGAACTCCATGGAAGCATAATCATCATCTTCTGTGTCCAGAAAAACCATATCTCCGTTTTCACCAGTGAGCCAGAAGCGGCCCTGTTCACCGGAGTGGATAGCATTTCCGTCCAGGTGAACCTCAACACCGTTGTCTATGTATGATGAAACATAAATTCGAGTAAGGGTATGGCCATCTACGCCAGCCTCCATTGTAGAAGCATTGAAGTTAAATGAA
Source organism: Candidatus Sabulitectum sp. (assembly GCA_023136985.1). Lineage (GTDB taxonomy): Bacteria > Fermentibacterota > Fermentibacteria > Fermentibacterales > JCC-6 > Sabulitectum. The sequence continues at coordinate 4,203 of JAGLQD010000142.1, forward strand.
GGGAAACCAATGTCGATGACATCTATGCTGCTGTACCCGGGAGTACACTCAAAGAGTATTTCGTAGTGGATATTCAGGGATCTGTTCCTGTTGACCTCCACGGTACAAGAAAATTCAGGAATGGAAAAATCGTAATTCTGGCCACTTGCAGAAAGAGGGATCAGAAGCAAAAGAAGAGTAAGAAACTTTCTCACCATTTTGGGGTCTCCTCTATCTGGTACTCGCTGCTGCAATACGGGCAGGAAACAAACACTGCACCAGCTTTGAATGATACATTCTCAGAGGAAAGAACACCCCCGCACTGGTTGCATTTCATGCCTTCAAGATTGACATCGCCTGAAAGCTCCAGCTCCTGTCTGATCACAACATCTCTGGTCTTCGGTTTTCGCAGACCATAAATAATCAAGAAGAAACCGATTCCAAGCATGACAGCACCAGTAACCGGTCTGCCGCCTATAACGAAAACAAGACCGGTAAACAAAAGAGTCACTCCGGCAATGGCAAGGATAATCTTTACAGCTTTCATGTTCCCCTCCTCATGGTATAGTCTTGTTAATAATACCTGCAGGCATATCGGGCAAGGCAGGATAGCCGACTGCAAGGGGATACTTGAGAAAGATATGCTGTTAATGAAAAGAGTCACAGCTTAGATGGCAGCGGGGAGTTCCTCTAAAATATCTGATTCCATGCGATAGAATGGGATGGATGTGCCATCTTCCAGTGTGCTCGTGCCCTGACCACTGATCTCGAAACCTGTGCGTCTGTAGGCTCGTATTGCTCTTTCGTTTGCTTTTCTCACTGTGAGTCGCACACGGTTAATGCCAAGAATTCGTACAGCTTCCTGTATTGCTATTGAAATTGAACGGCTGCCGATACCTTTACCAAGAATATCCGGTCTCCCGATAATTATCCCCAGAATCCCCAGAGTGTCCCCGGGACGGCGCCTGTCTACCCACACTCCCCCAATAGCTGTATCATCCAATGTTATTGCAAACCAGACAAAGTTTTCTCCCCATTTATTCAAATCCTCCGGAGTTGAATAGTTCAAGGGAGTGACCTTCTGCATGTACTTATAAGCTCCTACTGCATGGCTCCATGTATCAAGGTGCGCCAGATCGTTTTCCTCAAAACGCCTGAGTACTAAGTTCATATGCAGTCTTTCTTCTTTGTTTGTTTTTGCATGTTTACTGATCAGTAATATTCCCAGCTACGTGGTATATATTCAATTAACCCCTGAATGGTCAACTTCATATTGATATTGTAGATTACAGACCGGGGTTGATAAAGGAGGAAAATGGCTCGTTCATCTGAAAGATCGCACTGGGACAAGTTCTGGGAAAGAGAGAGAGACCTTTCCGAGATCTATGATAATGATGACAGAATCAGAGTTGAAGTGCAGAAAAGACTTGATCTAAATGGCCTTGTTACGCTGGAGGTTGGTGCTGCCACAGCCCGGGACAGCGTTGCTCTTGCTGAAGATGGGGCTCTGCCCGTGGCTCTTGATTACTCTCATGCGGCGCTGAAACTTGCCAGGACCGCTGCTGAAGATAAGAATATGACGCTTCTTCTGGTGTGTGGTGACGCAAACGCACTTCCATTTAAATCAGACACATTCGACCTTGTGTTTCATCAGGGGGTTATGGAGCACTTCAAGAACACCGACTCCATGACTGATGAGTGCATAAGAGTAACAAAACCCGGTGGAAACCTTCTTGTAGATGTTCCTCAAACCTTTCATGTTTACACTGTTATAAAAAAGATGCTCATTGCAATGAACGCATGGTTTGCCGGATGGGAAACGCAGTACACGGAAAAACAGCTCAGTAAGTATCTCCGCGAACACGGTGTTGAACCCTGGTCAGTTTACGGAAAGTATTTCGCGCCCTCCCTTGGTTACAGAATGTTAAGGGAAACACTTATAAAAGTGGGAATAAAGCTGCCCATGAAACCGGTGATAATCCCTACTGTACACAGGTTCAGAACAAAGATCAGAATTGCAGTGGAGGAGAGCTGGCTGGGACCAAAGACCGCAGTGATAATCGGAGTTTTTGCAAGGAAACCGGAGAAACAGTGAGAATTCTAGCATTGAACTGGCGCGACCCGCACAACCCCGAGGCAGGCGGAGCCGAAATCCATCTTCATGAGATACTGAAGAGAGCCGTAAAGGCTGGCCACGAAGTTATTCATGTATCACATGCAATTCAATGGCTGCCTGATAAAGAGGTTATTGACGGGGTGCAGATTCACAGGCACGGCAAATGGTATTCGTACAATTTTACCCTGAAAGCGTACTGCAAGTCTCTGGATCTGGATTCTTTCGATCTGATAATTGAGGATATATGCAAGGTTCCCGTGTTCTCTCCTAAGTGGTCGAAAACTCCTGTTCTTGCCATTGTGCCCCATCTGTTCGGAACCACAGCCTACAGAGAAGTCTCTTTTTTGAAGGCCGCCTATGTGAACATTCTGGAATGGTTTATCCCACGGATCTACTGGAAAAGCAGTTTTGTTGCAATAAGTGACAGCACGAAGAATGACCTTGTGCGAAGAGGCATCCCGGCAGAACAGATAAGCGTAATTCCATGTGGAATAGACACTGATTTCTACAAGCAGGACCCTGCTGTTCACCGGGAAAAGGGAAGGCTTCTCTTCGTGGGAAGGCTGAAAAAATACAAAGGTGTTCAGCATCTGCTGGGGGCAATGAAAATACTGCAGAGCAGAAATATCTCCACAAACCTGGCGATCATTGGCCAGGGAGACTATTCTCATGCTCTGAAATTACTCGTAGGTAAACTTCATCTTCAGGACAATGTTTCCTTTGAAGGATTCATCTCTCAGGAAGACAAACTCCACTGGCTTCAAAAAGCTTCTGTTGCCGTATTCCCGTCTGCCAAAGAAGGCTGGGGCCTTACTGTTATAGAAGCGAATTGCTGCGGAACACCTGTTGTCGCCAGTGACTCGGATGGTCTTCGCGATTCTGTTAAAAACGGAGAGACCGGTCTTCTGGTAAAACACGAGGATCCTTCTGCTCTTGCTGATGCCCTGGAAAGCATTCTGACAAATAGTGAAAAAAGAGAAGAGTTCTCCAGGAATGCCCTTGTATGGGCAAGGAGTTTCAACTGGGACCATACCGGTGAGAAAATGCTGGAAGTAATCAGCAGGACAGTGAGAAAGAACAATGCTTGATGCAATCAGAAACAGAAGAAGCATTAGAAAATATCAGGATAAACCTGTCCCCTCTGAAAAACTTGAAATTCTTATAAGAGCCGCCATGCAGGCACCATCTGCACGGAACACTCAGCCATGGGAATTTGTGATCACAGAGGACAGAGATATTCTGAGCCGGATTCCCGACTTTCACCCGTATGCGGGAATGGTTCCATCGGCGGGAGCAGTTATTCTTGTGTGTGGAAACAGAGAGCTTCAGGGTGAGATCAGTTACATCCTTGAAGACTGCTCCGCCGCGATACAGAACATTCTGCTTGAGGCTGTTAATCAGGATATTGGAGCGGTCTGGCTGGGAGTATACCCAAGAGAAGACCGAATTCAGGGTATGATCAGCCTCTTCAACCTCCCGGGTCACATAGTACCCATCGCTCTTGTCTCCCTGGGTTTCCCCGGAGAATCAAAAGAATTTGATGATCGATTCAAGAAAGAAAAGATCCACAGGGACTGCTGGTAATAAAGCAGGGGAGTATTGCAGAATCCATATAGTTAGTGTATCTTAAAAAACAACAACTGGAGGATTTATATGCAGGCTGTTACAGCCGATAACGATTTTCTGGAGAGAGTGCTTGCTGCTGGAGCAATACTGGTTAACATTGGTGATATTGACATCCTGCTGGAGCAGATACTCACAGAAGCCCGCTTCTTCACCAATGCAGATGCCGGTTCTATCTATACAGTTGAAGGAGATCTTCTCTCCTTTGGTCATTCCCAGAATGAAACCATTACAGGCCGCGGAGAAAGAATCCCCTATACCCGTTTTACAATTCCAAAGAACAGGGCAAGCATGGCTGGATATGTGGCCTGTACCGGAGATATTCTTAATATCGATGATGTCCGCAAGATCCCGGCAGAAGCGCCTTATTCATTCGATGACAGCTACGATAAAATTTCATTCTACCGAACCAGATCAACACTCACTCTGCCGCTGATCAACAATCGCCAGGTTGTTGTAGGTGTTCTTCAACTGATCAACGCCAGAACAGACAAGAGGGAATTCATTCCTTTTCACAGTGCGATGGAACTTCTAGGCAAATACTATGCAACTCTGGGGGCTCTGGCCCTTGAAAGAGCCATGATGACCAGAACACTGCTCATGCGAATGGTGAATATGACTGAATTTCGTGACCCGAAGGAAACAGGCCCCCATGTAAACAGGGTAGGAAGCTATTCTGTAGCCATCTATGATTCATGGGCAAAAACAAATAATGTTGAAGAAGACGACAGGAGCCACAACCGTGATGTGCTGAGAATGGCTGCGATGCTGCATGATGTGGGAAAGACCGGAATAAGTGATGCAATCCTGAAAAAGCCCGGCAGCCTCACAAAAGACGAGCGTAGAGTCATGGAAAATCACTGCCTTATAGGAGCAGAAGTCCTCCGGAACTGCGAATCCACATTCGATGAGATGGCCAGAGATATAGCGCTCTGCCATCACGAAAGCTGGGACGGGTCCGGGTATCCCCACGGCTTGCAGGGTGAAGATATCCCTTTCATGGCAAGAATTACGGCAATTGCAGATGTATTCGATGCTCTGAGTTCAAGCAGAGCTTACAAAAACCCGTGGTCCGACAATATGGTAAAAGATGAAATGGAAAGACTGTTCAGCAGCAAGTTCGACCCGGGACTTAAGCATCACTTCATGTCCCAGCTGGATGTTCTGAGAGAGATCAAGGATACCTATCCTGATCAGTAGAAAAGAGGGGACGAATGCACAGAGGAAGAAAAAAAGTTATGGGAGGATTGTTCTTCCAGCTTCTGTTAATCACAGGTTACGCATTGGGGCAGTGGAGTTCAGACTCACTGCTGAATCTTCAGATATGTGACCTCGCAGGAGATCAGACCATTCCCAAAATAGCAGCAACTTCGGATGGTGGGTGCTTTATCTCATGGTTTGATTCCAGAGGCAGCGGCTATTGTCTGTACCTCCAGAGACTCAATGAACTTGGTGAGATCCAGTTCACAGAGGATGGGCTGCTGGTCAGCGCTCATACACAACAGAGCTGGCTGGTGGATTACGACATGGCTGTTGACGGAAATGATAACGCTGTTCTGGTCTTCTCTGATGTTCGGAATCCCGGAAGTGATCTTGATGTGTCTGCTTACATGATTGGCAGCGATGGTTCTTTCCTGTGGGGAGAGGATGGGATCTGCCTTTCAGACACAACAGTGACGGGTTTTGAACCTGCTCCAAAAGTTGCAGTTACCGGTAACGGCAACTGCGTCTTCACCTGGGGTAAGTCGGACCTGGAAGATTTTTTGATCTTCCAGAAGATATCACCTGCAGGAGACAAACTCTGGGGAGATTGGGGCATATCCATCACAGATGCAGCAGCAGATCTTTCTTCTCCGGATGTTGTCGCTGCCGGTGAAGACAGCGTAATAGTACTCTGGAAAAGTTCAACAGGCACGTTTCCAATGCAGATAACACATCTCTATACCCAGAAGTTCAGTGATCTGGGCACTGGTATGTGGGAAGACACATACATTCAGATCTATGATTCAGGAGCAATCACACCATGGAACTTTCCTGAAGTAATATCAGACGGTGCCGGAGGGGCCATATACTGCTGGTATGATGCGCCAGCCACTTCAATTTTCAACTCATGGGTACAGCACATGGATGCTGAAGGCACCATGATGTTTCCCATGAACGGAGCACAGGCATCTACAAATTCCACTGACAGACTGCATATGAACCCATCTGCTGCCTGTGACGGGGACCAGATATTTGTCTTCTGGGTCGAGACAAATGGAAGCCAGAGTCAGTTCGGGCTTTATGGTCAAAAATTCTCAGTCACAGGAGACAGACTCTGGACCCACAGCGGACTGGAACTGTTACCATTGGGATCTTTCCAGATATCCTATGTGCGGCCGTTGTCTGAAGCCAGTGGTTTGTACATTGGTTACCTTATCGGATCTGTGGAAACCGCTGTTGGATCTTTCAGAACAGATTATGACGGTTCTGTTATCTGGGGCCCAACCACTCTTTCCGCTGCCAGTCTCGGTGGTAAAGGTGATCTGGGAGTATGTGGCGGCCACGGTGAAAGCGCATACTTTGCCTGGCAGGACGCAAGAAGCGAAAGCGGCATTTATGCTCAGAACGTAAATCTTGACGGATCCCTGGGACCTTTTCTTGGTATTGACAGCGGTTCAATTCATACTGCTCCTGTGATCAATGTATTTCCCAGCCCGGCAGCAGGTATAGTTAACATCAATTTTACAATGGAGACCGCTGGATTTGCTGCACTGGATGTTTATGACATTTCAGGAAGACTTGTAAAGAACCTGTTGTCCGGTGAGATCGACCGGGGAACACACACGATCATCTGGGACAGAAGCGGCAATGCAGGTGAATCTTCAGCTCCAGGGTTATACTTCGTAAGGTTTGGTGGATCCAGCAGAGAAACCACAGGGAAAGTGATTCTTCTTTGAAACTGGTGATTTGTCTTGTGGCAGTGGCGACAGACTGATTATCTGCTATATGGAATCCACTCTGTTCTTGCCCTTCCGTTTAGCCCGGTACATAGCTGCGTCAGCCTGTTGAATAGCATGATCAACAGGAACTCCGCCTCCCTCGGATACGCCAAATGTCATGGTCATATTTATGGAGATCTTTTCACATAGGAATGGAGTAGCTGCAATGGATTCTCGTATTTTCTCTGCAACTCTTGCCGCACCAATCAATGATGTTTCCGGCAGAAGAAGAAGAAATTCCTCCCCGCCCCACCTGGAAGCAAAGTCCTGACTCCTTAGAGCCTTTTTCATACGGCTGGCTACCTCCACAAGAACTTCATCTCCACAGGCATGACCGTAACGATCGTTCACCCGTTTGAAATCATCAATATCCGCCATGATCAGCCCGTAACGCCTGCCGGTTCTGGAGGACCTGGTCTGCTCATCAGACAGACTTCTCATCATTGCTCGTCTGTTTGCAAGACCTGTTAGAGAATCAGATCGGGACAGTTTCTCTACACGGGAATATGCATCTGCCAGTTCTTTGTTCACCCTTGTTCTAAACCGTACATTACGGTACACAAGAATAAGAGAAACACCAGCCAGTGCCAGGCCTGCCACAGAGGCCAATATCATTCTTCGCTGTATTGTTCTTTCCTTTTTCAACAGCTCGATCTTGTGTTCTTTAACTTCTGTTTCATATCGAATTCTGAGTATATCAAGTTCGCGGGTACGCTTCTCGGAAAGGATCTCCCCGCGAAGCTTCTCAAAAAGCAGAATGGTTTCCATGGCCTTTTTATATTTACGCATGCCCTGGTAGACAAGTGCTCTCTCCTTGAGAATATCTGTATGCCCTCTGCGGTCATCCAGCTCCCCGGCAAGCTGTTCCGCATCTTTGGAAAGATCAAGAGCGGTTTTATAGTTTTTCTGAAGCCTTCCAAGCTCAACCAGCTTTACAGTAGCGGCAAGTATTCCTCTTTTCCTGTCATGCTGCTCTGCTACAATCATCGATTGATTAAAGAAATTCCGGGCGGAGTCCAGGTTATCGCCCGCCATAAACACTGAACCAATACTATTCAAAGCCATAGACACAAGATAATAATCCTTGTTTACCTCTGCCTCAGCAAGTGCTTGCTTGTATATGTTCAGCGCCTCATCCATTCTGTTCTGGATAAAGAAAACATTTCCTTTGTTGTACAAAACGCCGGGTATGCCTGCGGAAAACCCCTCCTGAGTGTAAATTGAATGACATTGATTGTAGTAATCAAGTGCACCTTCAAGATCACCGGAATCTTTAAGTACATTCCCGATGGTAGCCATAAGATGTCCGAGATTGATCCTGATGTAATGAGACCCACCTTTTTCTGCAGCATTCTCAAAGATTTTTAAGGCGCTTAAGTAATACTTTAACGAAAGATTAAGATTGTTGATAAAAAAGTGAACATCTCCCAGTCTGCGAAAACAACGACCCTGCTGAATGGGATCACCCAGTAACTGAAAAATATTCAGTGAAGTTGCATAGTTCTCCAGAGCAAGGCGATACTCTCCGGCAATCCTGGCAGCATCTCCAAGTGCAAACAGCGCATCTGCCTTTCCTCTTCTGTATCCCAGTTCTTCAGCCAGTTCAAAAGCCGCAGCAGCAATTCGCCGGGAACGAGGTTGATCACTTTCCCCAGTAAGAACTGCAAGTTTACTAAGAAGATCGGCCCGAAGCTTTCCCTCGGCAGTCTCAAGAAGATTCTCAATCTCCCTGCATGTCTTCGGTTTGGCTTCGTGAACAACTCTCATACTCTGCTCCCTAAAAATCCCAGTAACGGATCTCAGAACAATTATTCTGTCAAACACTTCACTTCCATATCTATGGAAGAATGCCCATGGCTTTTCTTATCCCGCTTCTAAGCTCCCCAAGAGTAAACGGTTTCCCGACAATAAAGCTAATCCCCTTTGGATAATGGTATTTATCTCTTAATAATACAGCAAAACCAGTTATCATAAGGATTGGAGTATCGGGATATATGCTCTTTATCTGCTGAGCCAATTCCCCTCCTGAAACATCAGGCATTGCCATATCTGTGATCACCAGATCAAAATCACCTTTTTGAAACACTGACAGCGCTTCAACGGAATCCTTAATTGCTGTAACAGAATGATCGTCATGCTTGAGGTATTCTGCTATAAGTTTCAGCGAACAAACATCATCATCAATAATGAGAACCTTCATGGGCATCACTGGAAGAGTCGATGCTTCAATATCTATTGCTCCTACAGTATCCTGGGCAAGTGGTAGTGTCATTGTCACCGTGGTTCCTTTGTCCAGAGTACTTTCCACTTTCAGCTCCCCACGGTGGCGCTGCATAATACCGTAAACCATTGCCAGTCCCATCCCTGTCCCCAAAGAACCTTTCGTGGTAAAAAACGGCTCGGTACACTGATGCAAAACCTCTTCTGACATTCCTTTACCGGTATCAGTAACCTGTAGAGTTACCTCTTCTGAATCTGCAAATACTACGACATGAATTTCATCCCCCGGGGAAACTGCATGAATTGAATTGATAAGAATATTCTGCAGGGCTTCTTTCATCTGACTTATGCAAACAGTAACAACCAGATCATCTGGAACAGAGTCGATCACTTTTACCGGGCTCTTAATGTATTCCGGCAGAGAATTAAGAATAGGCCGAACAGACCTGAGAACCTCAGAAACAAGTCCATTAATAGAAATGGATTCCATTCTGATTCGTGTGTCTGCCCGCATGGATTCCTGGAGCCTTTTAACCGTATCGCGTGCATCTTCTGCCGATTTCCCGATGATCTTCAAATATTCAAGCAATCTGCCGGGAGAGTCAGTGATTCTGTGAGTTTCCAGCAGAAGATCAGAATAGCCAAGAATAGGAGTAAGCATGTTGTTGAAATCATGAGCAATGCCAAAAACCATCTGCCCCAGTGCGCTGAGCCGCTCCTGTCGAATTCGAATATCTTCACTGAGTTTGAGATCCAGATGGGCTTTCATTGTTTTTTTCACCTGTTTTGACAACTCAAGGTTGGCATTTACAAGATCCCTTGTTCTTGCCTTTACCTTATGCCTCAAAAGTATGGTCATGGCAAAAAGCAATACAGCTGCTGCAACAGCAATAAATGCAGATGTTCTTATCCATCCCGGCATGGTGAATCTGGAAGTTTCTCCAAGCCACTTGCGAAGAGTCTGATGATAAACAGAGCCGGGATCATCTTTCATAGCGGCAAGACGAGTATCAATTGCTACTATAAGATCGTCATTGCAACCTGCCTTGACAGCATAGCGCAGAGAGGCAGGAGAAAACACAACAGGGCTTCTGGATATATCAAATCTATCAGCATTTGCATACCCGAACACACGGTTAACAACTCCAGCATCAACTTCCTCTGCATGAAGTTGCAAAAATACAGTCTCATAATCATCAACCAGAACAATCTCACAGTTCATGCCGAAACCGTCAATCAGCGCTTCAAGGCGTATCAGATGAATTCCACCGTGCATGGTGGAAATACGCATGCCTTCAAGATCTGTAAGTATGTCAATCTCAAGATCTTTACGGGTGTAGATCTGCGCCCAGTTGCTGACGATGTTGTTATCACAAAAGTCATAAATTTCATCACGGGCATCGGAATAGGCAACATCCATCATCAGATCGATCTCTCCGGATTCCAGCCGATCTAGGCATTCCGCCCAGTTGCCGGGTATGTACTGGAGAGCCCACCCTTCATCATTGGCAATATTCTCCAGAATATCAACAAAGATTCCCGATGGTTCCCCCTGATCCGTGGTAAACACCTTTGGATAGTTTTCGTAGATACCCACCCTGACTTCCCGGGCAAAAGCATGAAAGGGATTGAAGATTAACAGAAGTAAGAAGATAACCGGCGCATTAAAGCGGTAACGATCTTGATTTGAGTGCTCTCTCATGGTCTATCCGATCATGTTCGAAAATAGTCCACAACATCCACTGTATCCAACAGAGTATATAGCAACCAATAATAAATAACAATGGATATATTTGCTGTACTATCGCCAGGACGCTCTCCGGTATTGGTTTCGTTGCTTACTAAACTCTCTTTATCAGATTTCTGCTGAAAGCTTTCCCATCTCATCAAGTTTTACTCGCAGGTCCCATTGTGGCATCTCTCGGTAGATCTTTTCTCCCTGTATCAGAAATTCATTCAAAACTCTCTTGTCATCGGTACAGAGAAATAGTTGCTGGAGCAGATCAAATTGGTCCCAGTCTTTTGTAAACACCTCCAGAGCCTCTTCCAACCTGTCAATCGCTTCTTCCTGCCTGTTCTGAAGCCTCAGCAATCTACACATGCAAAGCGTTGTAGTAATGGCGTAGTCATCTGGAAGTTCAGATTCATCCAGCTCGCTGACCAGCTCTGCAGCTTCAGCAATTCTTCCCATATCCATAAGGATGTGAGCCATTTCATAAGTGTAATCAAGCTGATGAATTTTCATGCTTTCACCTATACATACATCATGGGCGGCGTTCATGGATTCAAGAGCCTGATCCAGCTTGCCAACCCGCTGGAAAGCCTTGCCTAGATTGGCAAGTGATATGGAAACAGCCTCGTTTCCACCATACTTTCTGGAAAGCTCCATCGCCTTTTCCAGAAGTTCAAAAACCTCAGGAGTAGAAGCCTCTCTTTCAAGCAGAGAGCCAAGGTTACCCACAGCCTGCAGCTCCAGAAACCTGCTTCCTGTTCTTATAGCAAGTTCAAGATGTCTTCTTGCCATTACAATAGCATCGGACTGTCTGAGAGGAAGATATTTGTAAACCAGTGCCAGGTTCCCCACAGCAAGAGTCTCCATTACCAGATTTCCAGTCTGCATTGCAAATGCAAGCACCTGCTTAAGAGGTTCCTCAGCTTCTGCTCTCATATGCAGGCGAAGCATGCATCCGCTGGCATTTCCCAGAGCCTTGATCGCTACAAGCTTTTCTTCTTTGTTTCCGTTCTTCAACTCTTCGTGCAGATCAAGAAGAAGATGCATTGCCTCTTTCGGTCTAGCCTGAAGCATAAGAATGCGACCTCTATGGTTGAGTATCTGGGGTCTTAGAAGAGGATTTGCTTCCTCTATCCCCAGGATCAGATCTTCCGCTTCCTTCGGTTTACCAATATTCGTAGCAAGATTAACCCTCATCATCTGAACTCTTGCCCGGGCTTCCTGATTATTATCTTCTGAAGCAGCAATGTTGATTGCTTCCTCCGCCTTATGCAAGTCTCCGGAAAGGGTATGAAGATCATAGATCATTTTGTGAGCATCAAGCCTTATAGAAGTATCGCTTGACAGAGAAAGCACCTTTTGCATCTGTTCATGGCAGGCAGTAATAAGGCTTCTGGAAAACGAGAATACACCGGCTTTCATGAACCAGATTGATGATTCCTCTTTGGAGTCTGACTGCTCAAGATGATATGCGATACTGAGTGCCTTCTCCGGCATGGAACCCCACAACGTAATCATCTTTTCCGCTGCCCTGGTATGAAGCTTTCTACGCTCTGAATGAATCTGAAGATTGTAGGCAGTCTCCCGCATAAGAATATGAATGAAGCTGAACAATCCATCCGCAGTGCGCTCCCAAACCCTATCTGCAACACCTTTGTGAAGGGCTTCATTTATGTTTTGATCTGAAGTAAGGTTCTTAAGAATACGCGGGTCAAAAACTCTGCCCAGCACGCTGGCTGCCAGAACTGCTTCTCTAAGTAGCGGTTTAAGTCTATCAAGCCTGGCAACAAGCAAGGCATGTATGTTTCCGGGAAAGCTCTCTTCGTCAGGGATCTCACCAGATGAAGTGAGCATAAGAGCATACTGCTCCATAAAGAAGGGAATTCCTTCAGTTCGCCGATGAAACCAGTCAAGCAGTTTCTCTAAAGGTTCCGTATCCAGACTCCATTTCAGGAAGCTCATGCAGCCATCTCTTGATAACGGAGACAGCTTCTTCTCAACAGGTGTCAAACCAAGCTCCTGCATTATTGAATTCTGCCCCGGTCTTGCAAGAAGAAGTACAGATGGCCTGTGGAAACCAAGCTCTTCCAGCACTGCCGCAAGGAATACAACTGAGTCCGGGTCCATAAACTGAATATCATCAAAGAGCAGAACTGTTTTACGGAGCAGGCAGTGACCTCTGATAAATGCGGAAGTTACTGAAACGGTGTTATGAAGCCTGCCTCTTGGATCCAGCCCCTGGTAAAGTGATCTTTCCCAGTGAAGACCAACCATAGCAGCAAGTACCGATTCAGCACGCAGAAGTTCATCCGACACTGCGTGGGCAGCCGGCTGGTTCAGTTCCTCCAGTTCATCAATGAAACTGTAAAGCTTCTCACGAAAAGCTGTAAGACCACCTGTGCCAGGATCAAAACCCATCCACTCACCAAGCCATCTGGAAAAACCGTTGGAGCTTCCTCCGGACGATCTTTCAAACAGGATGGAGAGTACGGAGACTTTCCCCATCATTCCACTTAACTCTTTGGCTAGTCTCGTTTTTCCAATGCCGGTGGGACCTGTAAGAAGAATTGGGGTATTACTATTTTCCAGTTCTACTTTAAGTTGCTCCAGAAGCTCATCTCTTTCAATAAGTGGAGGGATCGGATCAACCGCAGCAATTCTATTTTTCCAGGGTGAAAGTATCTTAGTCTTTACTGGAAAAGAAATCCCTTTTAAAAGTATCTCCTTTTCTCCCCTGATGCCAAGATGCGAAGTACGGTTAAAGACCGGACCACTGTATACGGAATTCCAACCTGCGGAACTGTGCAGGCGAGCTGCCAGGTTAACCGAAGGGCCAAGAACTGTATAGGATTCCAGAAGGGGTGTTTTCAACAAACCGCTGAAAACAAGACCGTTTGCTATTCCAGCCTTTACCCTGCCATTCGCCCTGGAGAACACCTTCTGGAGCATAAGGTCAGCCCGGCGGTAATCATCCTCCCTTGAAACTGGAGCTCCAAACACTACCAGAATGTGATAGTCGTCTTTCCCGGCCTCCAGACCTGAGACAAAGCCACCGAGTTCCTCTGCAATTTCAAGAACAAGCTCCTGGAAACTTCTTGGGCAATTGCTTCCCGTGCGATTTTCCATGGAAAGAAATATGCTGGTCACCTGCCTGAATTCATTAACTGTACTATGGTTAAACAGATCCGGTGGAGTAAAACATTCTGCAGGGAGCTCTACGGATGAAAACGGAGTGGATTCGTTTTCTCCACTGGAAAGAACGGCCTGTTTCCCTGAACAGTCAGAGCCTGACATGGCAGCATGTCTTACCGCAGAGCCCTGGAAGCTGTAAAATGTCCAGCCACGCATTGGAATTGCGTCCCAGACAACACGACCCTTACCAACATAGCTTCTCAGAGGAAGAACATCAGTTGAATTCAATCCGTTTATAAGCTCACAAGCTGACTGGGCATTCTTCATGCTTTCAGGGAAAACAACAGTTACTGCATCTCCTGCAAAAGAAACCGGAAAGCCACCGAACCTGGCAGAAATCTCAACAACAGCCGTAAGAGTATTGCTTACCTCACTGGAAACAAGCTCTGCACCCTCTGTTCCCATTAACGATACTTTTTCGAATCTGGAGGTAAAACCACTTATGTCTGCCAGCAGCACAGCACCTTCAAAACTTCCAGAGATCTCTCCCCGACGAATCTTTTCTATGATAAACAACGGGGCGTTTCTCAAAATGTCCCTTCAAAAGCGCTGTCCTCAAAAATAATCACATACAGACAATAGAGAGGCTTGTTCTCCTGTGTCAAGATAAAGGCATGCTGAACTCTCTGCAAACCCGCTTCCACCTGAGAACCTGCTCTGCCCTCTTGAACACATTATCTTTGAGGCATCAAAACGATTATTTTTTAGCTGGAAGTGAGCATCTGCAATGAAGAATGCCTTTGATGAAAAGCAATTGATCAAACTGAGGCACAACCTTCACAGAGAACCGGAGCTGTCCGGCAGGGAGGAAAACACTGCTAAAACTCTCATAGCGTTCCTTCAGAATCAGCGCCCTGATCTTCTAGTAACCTCCATAGGAGGCCATGGCATACTTGCGGTATACAAAGGTGAAGTATCTGGAAGAACTGTTCTTCTGAGATGTGATATGGATGCGCTTCCAATCAACGAAGATGAAAAGCTGGAGTACCGTTCAATGATCAGTGGTGTTTCACACAAGTGTGGTCATGACGGACATATGGCGATTATGTGCGGAGTTGCCAAAGAGCTTGCTGTGAGCAGACCAATGCAGGGCACTGTAATACTGCTTTTTCAACCTGCAGAAGAGACCGGCCAGGGTGCTGTCAGAATATTGAAACAGCTGAAGTACCTGCCGGATCAATGCTTTGCCCTTCACAATCTGCCGGGTTTCCAGCTTGGTTCTGTGATCACAAAAGTCGGGCCTTTCGCAGGGGCTTCCAGAGGAATGATCGTAAAACTCACAGGGAAAAGTTCTCATGCTGCAGAACCCCAGTGTGGAAACAGCCCTGCTGCAGCTGTTGCTTCGATCATTTTCTATCTTGAACGGATCTGTGATAATTCCACAGGTACCATTGGTACTGTGGTTCATGTACGAATTGGGGAAGTTGCCTTCGGTACTTCACCGGAAGATGCAACAGTAATGATTACCCTGCGTGCCCCGGATGCAAAAGAAATGGATTTCTTCTCTAACAGGGTCTCTGAACAGGTCATAAAGACAGCAGAAGAAGAGCATCTCATGTGCAATATACACTGGACTGAGGAATTTCCGGCAACCAGTAATTCCGAATTTTCCACTTCAATTATAAATGCATCTGCGGATCATCTAGGTTACAAGGTGACTGCCTTGACCAGACCATTCCTCTGGTCCGAGGATTTCGGCCACTTCACTGACAAATTCTCCGGTGCTATGTTTGCACTTGGCGCAGGGTTGAACACACCGGCTCTGCACAGCAGTGATTATGATTTCCCGGATAATCTCATACCAGTTGGTGTTGCCATGTTCATGGAAATACTGGAAAGGTCACTCAAGCTTTGAAAGAAAAAGAAAATACAATTAACCACTACGAAAACCGGGCAGAACAGCTCACTGCAAGATACGAATCTGCCAATGTGGGGAAACTCCAGAAAAAATTGATACATACACTGAAAAGCTGTAATTCCATCCTGGAACTTGGATGCGGGTCCGGCAGAGATGCTGCTTTCATTCTACAGACGCTGACGCCTGACAAGATCATGATCACTGATGGAAGTGATAATATGCTAAGCCTTGCTGCAAAAATTCATCCCGAGCTCGCACCATTCCTGATGAAACTTGAACTTCCTGAAGATCTGAAGTTAGAGAAGAAAACATATGATGGCATCTACTCTATAGCGGCACTGATGCATCTAACAGCAACAGAATTAATTGAATTCCTTCATGAAGCAACCAGGTTGCTAAAGGCATCCGGGGTACTATTCATCTCTGTGTGCACAACAAGAGAAGAGCAGGCTGAAGATGATCCAAGAACATTCACCCTTAAAAACAGAGAATGGTGGATCGATCAGTTCAGGAATGCCGGGCTGAAGGTTACAGAGTCAGAAGAGGCCACTGATGGGCTGAACCGCAACAAAACTATCTGGCTGAATATCACTGCAGAAAAACAGTCTTAAAAGCTCCGTACTGAATCTCACTTGACAATTGCATAATTATACTCTAGAATCCAGAGTACTCTAAAATCAAAGGAGATGAAGATGACAAACAGCAAAATCGAATCGGATATCGGGTATGTAAAAGATCTGGTGACTAAATCAGGTGAATCAACTCAACCTGCTTCTTTCTACTATCTCTGGGGTATAATTTTAATGGTGGGTTTTTCCCTCATTGATTTGGCTCCCAGGTGGGTTGGCTTATTCTGGATGATAGCAGGTCCCGCAGGAGGAATGCTCAGTGCTTTTCTGGGTTACAAGTCCGGGATAAGAAAAGGGCAGATTAATCGCGAGGTTGGAATTAAGTATGCTCTTCACTGGAGTGGGATGGCGGTTATAGTTTTCCTCGCTATTCTTCTTGGTCTCAAGGGCTTGGTTCACGGAGTTGTGAACAGTCAGGTTATCCTCCTGATCGTCGCTCTGGGCTGGTGGACAGCCGGTGTTCACTTCGACAGAATCTTTTTATGGCTTGGGGGAATAATGGTGCTTGGTTTTCTGGGTACACTGTTCATGGACAGATATGTCTGGACAACAATGGGAGTTCTATTAGGACTGGTACTGATCGTTACAGCAATCCGTCAGGGAAAGAAAAATGTCAGGCGATGATAGTAATGGTATCAAGAATGCTCTTAACAATCTGAACAAACTTCTAGGGCACAGAACAAGACTGGGAATATGTGTACTCCTGGCCAGACACACCGCTCTTTCATTCAGCCGCCTGAAAGAGCTTCTTGAAGAAACTGATGGCAGTCTCGGTGCCCAGCTCCGCAAACTGGAGGACGAGGGTTTTATCTCTGTTAAGAAGGAATTCAAAAACCGAAAACCAGTGAGCTGGTACTGCCTTACTGAACAAGGTCAGTCCGGGCTGGAGAAACATCTGGATGCGCTGACGCAGCTTATAAACCGGAAAAAGTTGACATAATGTGTATTGCTGCAATATTCCTTAACTGGAATGGCAAGTTCAATTTAAAGCGAAAGGATGATC
Organism: Candidatus Sabulitectum sp.; assembly: GCA_023136985.1. Taxonomy (GTDB): domain Bacteria; phylum Fermentibacterota; class Fermentibacteria; order Fermentibacterales; family JCC-6; genus Sabulitectum. The sequence goes on from JAGLQD010000142.1 coordinate 21,536, forward strand.
CATGAAATTTTTATTATTACTTCCACTGGCTGTTTTGCTGATCAGCGGTTGTGGAACTTCAGAGCCAGTAGATTCTGATGATACAAGTGGAATCACAACAGAAAACACTGGTGATACCACCGAAGAGGAAGCGTACACCCTGCCGTTAGCAGACAGTTACCTTACAATAACTGATTCAATCGGTGTTGAACTCGGTGACAGCAACTTTGTCTTCGGTGTAATAATCGAAGCCTGCTTCACCCCTGCGGGTGATATCGCAATTCTCGATGGACAGAAGGCCAATGTGGCGATGTTTACCCCTGCAGGTGAATTCATTAGAACTATAGGACGAGACGGTAGTGGCCCCGGTGAATTCCTTCTGCCTGCGGGCATGGCTTTTCGCCCTGAAGGCGGTCTTGTTGTTGCAGATGGCATGGGTTTAAAGCTGGTCTATTTTGATGAAAACTATGATCTTGTCTCAGAAGCTCTGGGCTTCGTTCCCTCTCCGCCTGCACAGCTTGTTGCAATTGAAGGCATGGAAATAATTGGAATGAAACCGGATTTTGAACAGGGTGAAGATGGCATGTTCATGGGGTTCACCGTTGCAAAGTGGGAAATGGACAATTCCATTCCCACGGTTGTTTACTACTCACAGATGTCTCCCTTCAACCCTGCCGATCTCAGCTCAATGGCAAATGATGTTGCTGTTTTTGCAGCAGCAGATGATGGCAGAGTGTTCACATCACAGATGTCCACTGAAGAGTACTCATACACTGCATGGACCCCGGAAGGCGAAGAGATCTTCACCTATGTGAACGAAGACTACCAAAGAGTTGAGAAAACACAGTCCGAGATGGATCTTGAGGCGGAAATGGTTAACGCTAGAATTATCGCCCAGGGAATGCCTCCTTCAATGGCAAACTGGGAGCCAGATACATACAGAGCTGCAATAAGCAGAATGGCAATTGATGGCCTTGACCGCCTGTGGGTAACAAAAGGTGAAGCAGGTACTGCAACATTCGATGTGTTCGATCTTGATGGTAACCTGCTTTTCACAGCAGCTATTGATGCCGGAGAAGCAGCAGAAAAATGGGATGTAATTATCAGCGGAGAGAACTTTGTTAGCTATGATATGAACCCTGAAGACTACCCCAGAGTATTCTACGGCGCGCTGCCGGGATTTGAATAGAAAAGACCAGATTTAAAAGGGGCGGGTTAACCGCCCCTTCTTTATTGGATAACCTCTACCCCGTTCTGATCATAAAAAAGGTGTTCAACAAGATCACCATTCTCTTCAAAAACAGAGACAACCCTGGCATAACCCGTCGCAAGGTTAATAAGATCGTAAGCGGTATCAAGGTAACTGAGCTCCACACATGCACCACGGGAATCATAGACAAAACTTCTGGCATGACACCCCAGAGATGAGTTAACCACTGGCAGACCATCACTGTCGTAGTATGAAATAAGCTCCGGCTCACCGTCTTCGGCATAGGAAAAGCGTGTGTATGCAAACCCGCCATGAAAGTCTGCAATCTCCAGATCAGCATTATAAGTGGATGATTCTATAACCCTTCCCTGTTCATTGAACAGCCTACGGGTCACAGATATACCCCCAACCTCAACTCTATTCCCATCTATATCCAGCCAGACAGATTCTGATATCCCTCCCAAAAGGCCCCTCTTGTACACGGTGGAAGCTACTCCTGAAGGATTCTCAACAATGTTCCCGTCTATGGCGTAGTACCGTTCAACGATGTAGAGAGAATTCTCATCATACAACCGCTCAGAAAAGGCGATCTTCACCTGGTTGACAACAACTCCATTGCAGTCAAATTCGTAGTTGCCGGCAACAGCTGTTTCATATCTTTCAGGCAGCAGGTTACCATTTATGTCCAGCAGTCTGGTTGAAGAGAGGTTTCCAGACGAATCATAGTAATACCTGGTTTCAGCAACTCCATCCGAAGTACTGACATTCTCACCCAT
>JAGLQD010000143.1 GCA_023136985.1 Candidatus Sabulitectum sp.
GGTACCTTTCTCAGCATGTTTCTACCTTTCGGTTTGAGATTAAATTCCTATTTAAAAAAATCAATTATTATGCTTGCAACCTCTGAACCGACTCTTCCAGAAGCACCCTTGCTGCCTGCACCGATGTGCGGGGTAGCAACAGTTTTGGGATGAGCGATCAGCGGGCAATTCTTCGAGGTGGAAGGTTCTTTTTCGTAAACATCGGTACCGACTGCAAAAACCTTTCCGGAATCAAGTGCTGTGGCAAGCGCGGCTTCGTTAATTGTGCCGCCACGGGCGCAGTTAACGATTATCACATTGTCTTTCATCATATCGAACTGAGGCTTATCAAGAATGTAGTGAGTTGCGTCATTGTGAGGGATGTGCAGACTGATCACTGTGGACTCTTTGCAGAGGGTTTCAAGATTAACCTTTTTTACTCCATCAACCATTGCGTCCTCGATGAACGGATCGTAGAAGACAACATCCATATCGAAGGCTTTAGCACGCTTTGCAACTTCTTTTGCAATGCGTCCGAAACCGATAAGACCAAGTGTTCCGTGCCAGAGCTCAAGACCCTTGCCGTACTGCTTCTTGTTCCATTCACCCTGCTTCATTGTTCTGTCTGCAACTGGTATGTAACGGCAGCATGCCAGCATATGCCCAATGGCAAGCTCAGCTACAGCTACAGAACTGGCACTGGGTGTGTTTCTTACAGAGATTCCAAGAGCTTCAGCTTCTTTTACATCGATGTTGTCAAGGCCAACTCCCCCGCGAACTATGAGCTTCAGAGTATTCCTGCAGTGTTCAAGAACAGGTACTCTGACCTTTGTCGCACTTCTGACAATCATAGCGTCATAAGCAGGTACAGTTTCAAGAAGACCATCCTGATCCATACCTGTCTTTACCGTTACATCGTGTCCTGCATTCCTGAGCATATCAAGTGCAGAATCGGCAACTGCATCACAAACAAGAATCTTTGCCACTTTAATCCTCCGCTTTGCGGTTAAATTGTTTATTGCTAAGAAGGTAACCCCAACTAAGAAAGCTATTGCACAGACGGTCTGAAGTCAATGGATTTATCTGATTTTTACTGCTTTTTCCACCTTTCCAACAATGGCTTCAGCGGTGAGTCCGCAGTGTTTCATTACCTGATCCGGGGTACCACTGCAGCCGAATCTGTCGTTGATCCCCACTGGAATTATTCTTCCCGGGCAGTTCTCAGACATGTATTCAGAAACCGCACCGAAGAGCCCGCCTGCAATTTGATGATCTTCTGCTGTTACTATGAGTTCGGTTACATCTGACAAATATTGCAGCAGTTGAATATCAAGAGGTTTGATGCTAACCATATCAACAACAGAAACCTCTATGCCTTTTTTTGAAAGCATGCCTGCAGCATCAAGCGCAATTGAAACCATGGCACCCACTGCTACGATTGAAGCATTTTTGCCATCCCGGAGCAAACGCCCTCTGCCGGGAACAACAGATTCTTCCCTGTTGTACAGCTCTGCTACCTGGTTTCGTCCATATCTGATATACACAGGTCCGTCAATATCAAGGGAAGCCAGAACAGCCTGTCTGGTCTGATTTGCGTCAGCAGGAACCAGCACCGTCATGTTTGGCAGTACACGGGTAATGGCTATGTCTTCAAGTGCCTGATGGGTAGCCCCGTCAGGGCCAACGCTTGTTCCTCCGTGAGCACCGCCAATTCTAACATTCAGGTTCATGTTGCATATGGAGGTTCTGATCTGGTCCCAGGCTCTTCCTGCAGCAAAAACTGCATATGTGCTGTAAAAGGGAATGAACCCTGCAAGAGCAAGACCGGCCGAGTACTCCGCCATGTTCTGCTCTGCTATGCCCAGGTTGAAGAACCTGTCAGGAAAGCGGTCTTTAAAGGCTATGGTGCCGGTGGAACGGCTTACATCACCATCCACAACAACGACTCTGGTGTCTCTTTCCCCTGCCTCAAGAAGACCTTCAATGTAACCTTCCCGGGTGGCTTTCATTTCAGTTCCCCCAGAGCTTTTTTCAGCTGCTCTTTATCAGGAACTCTGCCGTGCCACTGCGCCTGATCCTCCATGAAGGAAATGCCTTTGCCTTTCACTGTTTCTGCAATGATCACAAGGGGTTTGTTTGCTTTGGTTGAGAAAGCTCTTTCTATATCCGCCGGGTCATGACCATCACACTCTGCCACTGCCCATCCGAATGCTCTCCATTTGTAGGCAAGTGGTTCAACAGGCATGATCTTGTTTACAGCATCATCAAGTTGAACATGATTCCTGTCTACTACGACAATGATGTTTTTCTGTTTCAGGGCAGGAATAGACATAGCAGATTCCCATATGCTTCCCTCCTGAAGTTCTCCATCACCGAGAATGCAGAAAACTCTGGCTGGGCTTTTCTTCATTGCAAGCCCAAGGGCAAGCCCTGCCGCAATGCCCAGACCCTGGCCGAGACTGCCTGTTGAGCAGTCAAGGCCGGGAAGACTCTGCATGTGAGGATGGCCTTCCAGCCCGGAACCCAACTTTCGAAGAGAATCAAGTTTATCAACCGAGAAATATCCCCGCCTTGCAAGAACAGAATACAATGCAGGGGCTCCGTGGCCCTTGGACAGAACAAGCCTGTCGCGGTCCTCCCAATCAGGATTTTCAGGATCAATCTTCATTTCTTTCCAGTACAGATAGATAAGGATCTCCACCAGGGAAAGACTTCCACCTGGATGACCACTGCCGGCAGTGTGTATCATCCGCAGAATATCCTCTCTGACAACCTTTGAAGAGATCATTACTTCTGTGCTGCTTCCCAGTCCTTCTTGAAGGATTCAAGCCCTTTGTCAGTAAGAGGGTGCAAAATTGACTTTTTGATCACGGAATAGGGAACAGTTGCAACATGAGCACCTGCAAGAGCTGCCTCGGTAAGATGATTGGGTGTTCTTATGGAAGCAGCGATTATCCTGGTTCTGAATCCGTGAATCTCAAACATCTCTGCCAGGTCTTCAACAACCTGCATTCCGTTGCTGCCTGCGTCATCAAGCCGCCCTACAAAAGGGCTTACAAATGTGGCACCGGCACTTGCAGCAAGAAAGCCCTGACCTGCACTGAACACAAGTGTTACATTGCAGGGAATTCCTTCGCCCTCCAGAACTGCACAGGCTCCTATACCTTCAGGAGTACAGGGCAGTTTTATGATAACATTCTCGTGCCAGGTCTTTTTCTCTCTACCCTCTTTAATCATGCCCTCCATGTCCTCACTGAGAACTTCAGCACTCACCGGTCCATCAACTATTCCACATATCTCTTTTATAACCTCAAGAAAATCTCTGCCTTCACGAGCAATGAGGGTGGGATTGGTTGTTACTCCTGAGAGAACACCCCACCTGGCAATTTCCCTGATCTCGTCAACATTAGCGGTATCAATGTACAGTTCCATAAAAAATCTCCATTCAGTCAAGGTCTGATCTTTGAGCTTTTTCTTTCAAAACAGGTATTGGAACATAACCTGTTAACAATGTTTTGGGTTCATCAAAACCAAAGTTGATCTTCAGTTCCCACTCGGCACCTCTGCGTTTGGCGGATACCACAACGCCTTTGCCGTACCTGGGGTGCTTAACAAGGTTACCCCGGCTGTAGGTGGAAGCTGACTGCCCTGCTGGAGCAGCTGGGGTTGAAGAAGTAGTTTGCGGTGCTGGGCTCTGTACAGGAACATCGACAGGCTGATGATGGGCAATTTCAGAGAGGAATCTGCTTGGGCCCATGGGAAAACTTCCAGGCCTTGGCCTTTTTGTACACCATGTGAGGAACAGCCTTTTCCTTGCCCGGGTCATTCCTACATAAAGCAGTCTTCTTTCTTCTTCCAGATCTTTGGATGAGTACTCCTGCGGTCGTATGTAAGGAAGCAGCCCCTCTTCCAGCCCGGAGACAAAAACGCAGTCGAACTCAAGGCCCTTTGCACTGTGAAGAGTCATCAATACCAGTTTCTCATCACCTGAATAAGAGTCTGAGCTTGAAAGAAGACTCTGCTCCGCGAGAAAACCCGGCAGCCCACCTTCAGGGCTTCTGCCGTCATACTCCGCCGCATAGCTTCTTAACTCCCTGATGTTCTCAAGTCTTGTTTCATCCGCAACCTCACCGGTTCCATACAGGTCAAGAATCCCGGTGAAATCCAGCACCCGGTCAACTATGTCGCTGGCAGTGTCTCCTGCATTAACTCCATCCATGCAAGAACGAAGATTCCTTCCAAGGGTTTCTAGAATGGGCAGTGCCCTTTTGGCAATGCCTGAAATGGAGTTACTCTTTTCAAGAGTTGTTACCACATCAGTTCCGTTCTGAGCTGCCCACATAAAGAAGTTAGATTGCCCTTTGGCTCCCACACCACGGGTGGGTTTGTTCAGTACCCGCCTGAAACTGCCTTCATCCATGGGGTTGATAATTATCCTTAAATATGAAACAATGTCTTTTATCTCTGCTCTCTCGAAGAACCGCACGGTACCAACAACCTCGTAGGGGATTCGCATTCTTCTGCACATTGTTTCAAGAGGACGGGACTGGGCGTTTGTTCTGAACAAAACAGCGATCTCATTCCATGGCACATCGTCGCTGTTAAGATCCCTGGCGGCTGACAATATAAAATGGGCCTCATCATCAGGAGTCAGGGTTTGCTGAACCTGTACTTTTTCTCCTGCACCCAGAACCGGACGAAGAGTTTTGCCGTGTCTGCCTCTGTTGTGTTTCACCAGAGACGAGGCTGCCTGAAGAATGTTTCCTGTAGAGCGGTAGTTGGTTTCCAGCCTTACGGTTTTCACATCAGGATACTTCTGAGGGAACTCTAGAATGTTCTCTACCCTTGCCCCGCGCCATCCGTAAATAGATTGGTCATCGTCACCTACAACGGTTACGATTGTATCCTCACCGGTAAATTCCTTCAGGATCTCATTCTGAACCTTGTTGGTATCCTGATACTCATCCACAAGAATTCTAGTGAACATATTTTCGTAGTGCTTCTTTGTGTCAGCATTTTGACGCAAAGCCTGTAGAACTTGTGTCAGCAAATCGTCAAAATCAAAAGCACCGCACTTCTGAAGTTCTTTATCGTAATCACGATAAACAATTGCAAGAGCTTCCTGATATGGAGTTGAAGCACTGGAAAGAGCGTCTTCCACTGTGATAAGATCATTTTTAGAGCTTGATACATACCCTTTTGCCGCACCTGGAGTTACTTTCATTGGAAGAATCGAAGTTTTAAGAATTCTTCTAATAAGGGTTTTCTGATCATCTCCATCGTAAATAGAAAAGTTTTCCGGAAAACCAAGTGACCGGGCTTCCCGGCGAAGTATCCAGGCACAGATGCTGTGGAAAGTACCCATACGAAGCCTGATAGTACTGTCGTTCAGCTGATTGTAAATACGCTCACGCATCTCCCCGGCAGCTTTATTGGTAAATGTCATAGCCAGGATCTGCCATGGCTTAGCGATGCCGGTGTCAATAATCCGGGCAATCTTTGCTGTTAGCACCCTGGTTTTTCCACTGCCAGCTCCTGCAAGAACAAGTAGATGTCCACTATTATACTGTACTGCTTCTAGTTGGCTTTCATTCAATGTAATATCATTTTTTTGTGGCACGGTTATTGCTTTCTCTATTCGTGTTCTATAATTTATGAAAGTGAGGATACAAGATGTACAAACCCGGGTTCAAAAGCTGGCTGATGTTGACGATGGCGATCGCAGCACTGCCTGTTTTTATCCTTATAGCATGGCCTGTCTGAACCCCCTCCCAGATCAGTCCAGCTGGATAAGCGCTTTACCCAACTAATCCGGGTTCCATTGTGGACAATTGGTCGACCCCTCCGATTGTCCACTTCCTTTTGATCACTAAGATTTTTTATTGCCATTTACTATAGCTATTCCGCTGCTGGTTCCAATTCTTGAAGCACCTGCTTCCACCATATCAAGTGCAGTAGCATAATCGCGTACTCCACCGGAAGCTTTAACTCCCATAAAAGAGCCTACGGTTTCCCGCATGAGTCTGATATCTGAAAGCGTAGCACCACCCTTTGCAAAACCAGTGCTGGTTTTTACAAAAGCTGCTCCTGCCTCCATCGATAGCTTGCAGGCAGTTACCTTTTCTTCATCGGTAAGAAGACAGGTCTCCAGAATTACCTTTACCGTAACTCCGGGAACTGCGGTTACAACCTCATTGATCACCCTTAGAACCTCGTCGTGATCTCCCTGCTTCAAAAGACCAACAGGAAGAACCATATCAATCTCTCCAGCCCCGCTGGAGACCGCCCATTCCGCCTCTCTTGCAACAAGTGGCGTTGCGCCCAGGGGAAAGCCCACAACAGAACAAACAAGTGGGGTCTTACCTGCAAGAAGCTCTGCAGCAAATGGAACCCATATGGGGTTTACACATACCGAAAAGAAATTGTACTCTGCAGCCTCAGCACAGAGTCTCTCAACCATGGATACTGTGGCATCAGGCTTAAGCAGCGTATGATCAATAAGAGAGGCTAAATTCATCCTAGTACCCTGTCGGATAAAAAGTGTCGATGTAATGCTCAGCTATTGCTTGACAGGGCACTATATATCTTCCCTTAGAAAAATCAGAGTTATCTTTCCTGCCTCTACTGCAACAGGCTCATGGGTATAACTTCTTCCGTTGATGGTCACACTCACCGGCCATGTTCCCGGTGGCACCTGAAGGCGGGCCATCTGTATCTGAGCAGGCAGTGTGAGCCATGCCCGAAGATCCGCCTGTTCGGTGGCAGCACCGATTATGCTCAGGATCAGTCCCACACCGGAACCCACATTCTCGTTGTTTGTAAGTTGTTCAGTAAGATTCTCTCCCAGATTTGCAAGACCGGCTTTTACCGCAAGCCTTGCTGTTGCTCTTACCACATTCCGAGCTGCCTCGTCTTCAAGGTTCTTCCGCGCGATCCCGTTAAGATCCTCCACCAGGAAAATACCTGCAGTTCTTCCTCCGGCAGACAATGACCCGGTAACTCTGCGCCGCGGAAAGTCAGGTATTACGGGAAGTGCAAGGCTGTAGAGTCTGTCATCATAGTACACAGTATAATCCGAGGCTCTTCTTGATGAGATATTTCCCAGTTCTATAACCGCAACAATTTCTCCCATATCAGCTGAAGGCCCCGATCCCTGCCAGTTCAAGCCGGGCCACAGGTTCTCGAAGGTGGAAAAGAGACTTTCAAACCCATTGTAGTGAGCCAGCCGCATGGCATCAGACTTGAGTTGCTGTGGAGCAGGCAGATGGTATTCTTCAGCATAAGTAGAGTCGTATGTTGCAAGAGCAAGACGATAGCTTATGAGAGCATCATCGTAATCCCCATCCATCTCATAAAGAACTCCCATGAAGTACCGCACGAAAGCATCATCAGTATATCTGTTGGGATTTGCCTCGTAGTGAGTGTTTATCTCCTTCAGCTTCTCATTCACCCGTCTGGCTTCCACAACAGCATCCTCTATGTTGCCGGATGCAGCATAGCTGGAAGCCAGACAGTAATTAATGAATACTTTCTCGTAATCTGCACCGCGAAAATCAAGAGCAAGGTCACTGGTGACCATTGACTGAGCCTGCTGTCCAAGGTCTGTACCTCTGAGATCATCGCAGAGCCGGTCAGCCCGAAGAAGTACTGCTTGAGAAATACTCTGCTGCCCGGAGTAACGAGCCAGGTTACCAAGCTCCATAAGGTAAAGAAGACGATCCCTGCCGGTACTGTCAGGAAATACTTCTTTCAGTCTTGCGATAGCTTCCGAGTTAAGGCCGCGATCCATGTCCCTTATCACAGGGGTCATTGTGCTTGTGTATGCCACTGCGCACGACATAACAAGAATAGATACGGCAAGAACAAGGATTCTTTTCATGCTACCACTCTATAACTTTTTTAATTTCGGTGGATCCCATCCAGACCTTAAGAGCAGTCTCAACATCTATCAATTCGATATTCACCTGGTAGAAGATCACTCTTGTATCGTCTTCCTGGTCTTCAATTGAATTGACCGTACCTGTCATTACATAGTCAGCTCCAACCTCACGGCCGAATTCAGCTGCAGTTGAAGGAGATGCAAATATAGACTGGTCTCTTCTTTCACCACGAACTTCGTCACGCTCACGGCCGCCTGCTGCTATCTGGAATCTTCCTGAATTCAGTAGTGATCTTTCGATCTCTGACATGAACACATCAACATTTATGTGCTCAGTACTCTGATTGCGAACGCCGCCAACAACAATAACAGGAGTACTTGAGGATCTGCCGCCGTCTTCCCTGCCAGCCCGTGTGTCAAACCAGCGTCCGGTAAGGCACTGATCAACGATAGAATCAGCAACAATCCGTGCATCTGTATCGTTCCAGTATCCACTGAGATCCGTAACTGTATCGGTATCGGTTCTTGTAACTTCTCTGCTGCCGCATGCCGTAACCACAAGAAGAGCAAAAACAACTGTAATTAAAAATACTCTCATTTTCTGACTCCTTTCAGAGCTGATTTATGGAACCTGTATGGCTCCTCTGAATATAACATTGAAATATCCCATATCTCTGCCGGTTGATGAGATCATGGTTTCACTCAACGCCTTGAACAGAGTAATGTAACTTACATTTATAGATACTGATGTGGTGATTGGATCTCCACCGAACACCGTTCCGGTAAGCTCCCACATAATCCTTTCATTTGATGAACTGTAACCGGCGAACATTGCCTGAGCATTGAGTACTCCCAGCATCTCCCCCATGGAAGACTGCATCTGCGCCGCAAAAGACTGCATGGCTTCAAAAGAATCCCACACTCCGATCAGTCCGTATGAATCTGCCGCTTTCATCTCTGCAAGAGTGGGAAGCCGCTTACCCTTATCTGAAAGGAAAGATTGAGCCCCGTTCCAGGTAATGGATGCAACAGGGTTCTCAAGACACTGTGAAGGAACAGCAATACCCCCACCCTCAGCACCCATGAACGGTGTAAAGGCAAGGAATTGCATTGTTTCATCCCCACCGCCACCGCCTGTAATAATGATACCCAGCTCGTCCAGACCAAAATTTGATCCGTTCAACCAGGGAACAAAATCTCTGTGCGAAACAGGCTGTTCGTCTATAAAGAACGGTAAAACATCCACCATGACTCCGTTGATCTCAACAGTTGTGGCAGGTACATAGACCATGCCCTCGGGAGGCTGTGGAAGGTGGCAACTGGAACAGAATGAGCCCTCATTCTGTTCGCCGCACTCTGGACATTCCCAGGCAAAAGCAATCATAGCCAGAGAAAACATCACAAAAAAGACCCATCTCATAAGAACAAACTACCTCCTGTTAAAATTCAGTGGACATGGTAAAGTAATACTCGGGTTTCTGGCTTACGCTTGAAAGATCCGTCCGCCATGCTATATCTGTTCTCAGCACAAAAAATCCTACATTCAGTCGGAA
>JAGLQD010000144.1 GCA_023136985.1 Candidatus Sabulitectum sp.
TATCTGGTTCAAAATGGATTCTTTGATGAGAAAGACATCACTGTATTGCTCTCGAAAGCTGGTGCGGTGTATGAGTTTCGTATGGTTGTTCTGGATGGAACAGAAGAGAATCCTGAAAACCTGATAACACTTAGAAGCTTTGCGGAAGATTTATCCGGGAATGTCTTTAACAACAGGCAACTGGACTTTCACCTGTGTGATGACCAGCTCAATACCATTCAGGTAATTGAAGTCCGGTAGTTTTCTAGGGTGCAAGGCAAGAACCCCAGCAGGATGATCGTTTTTCTGAATTGTATTTTAATTAATGACAGGGGAGATGGAATTGGTCAAAAAATATAATAATATAAGTCTTATAGTTGGGATCTTTGGAATCATTGTTCAGGGCTATGGAACCATCAACCATATTCCATTTCTTCAGCTGGCTGGATCGGCTGTGCTTATAGTCGCGTTTTATTACTATGCAAAGGCAAAAGGCAGGCATCCTGCATTTTGTTTGTTTGGATTGCTTTCCATTGTTGGCCTGTTTGTACTGGCAAGTCTGAAAGACAGATCCGGCTCTGAAGAAGTATCGTCGGAAAAAGGCAATTCAAAAATATTTCTGATCTTTATCTCTATTCTTTTCGCCCTCATCTTCGCCATTCCATTTGTGAACAGTCTGCTTAATCATTGATTGCTTTCATGGCGAAAAGCCGGGAAATCACAACGATACGGAAAAGTCCACTGTTCCGGATCAGCGTTTATTCAAAACCATAATTATTTCCGCTGCTATGCTGACAGCGATCTCTGCAGGTGTCTGGCTTGAGATAGAAATGCCTACAGGCGTATGAACAGAGCTGAGTTCTTTTTCGCTAAACCCCAGTGACTGCATCTCTTTCAGGATGTGCTTTGCGGTGGCTCTGCTGCCCATCATACCAAGGTATCTCAAGTTTAGAGGCAGCATCTGTCTCAGTACAACTGAATCTCCTGCGTGGGAGGCGGTCATAATAACCACCAGGGCACCACCGTTATCAGGAACAAGCGAGGAAACATCTGCGTAATCCAGGACTATTCTTTTCCATGCTGCTTGGTTTTCTTCCATTGTCCACACATGCTCACGGTCATCAATTATCACCACACGAAGATCAAGTGTATTCAGTATTAAAGTAAGGGCAAGCCCGCAGTGACCACCGCCGAAGATGTAGACAGTCAGGGGAGGAGTAATTTCTTCAGTATACTTCCAGGAGTCTCCATCTGTGTGGAGCCCTGGATCATCAGGAGATATGTCAAGCAGGTTAAGGCCATTTATGTCAACTTGAAACCCCTGTTTTCCTTCCAGCTCATATTTGAAGGGCGAAGACGGTATCAAAACAATCTTTTGTTTGCCCGAGCAGATCATCCCTGACCCCGTTTGCGGTTCTGCAGTTGCTGTATGATCAAATGAAACCACGCAAGGTTTTTCTTCACAGGAAAGAAGCATTAGCCGGGCTTTCCTGATTACCTGGAATTCCATAGAACCTCCGCCAACCGAACCTGTGCAGGCCCCGTCAGGAGGCACAATCATTTTAAAGCCCACCCTGCCGGGGCAGCTTCCGGATGTTTTCGCAACAATACACAGAACAGACCTCAGAGGTCTGGAGCCCAGAAAAAGGTCGAGATCTATCATTTGAATATCACCCTGCTTAATGCGTAGTAAATGGCCATAAGTGATGAAAACACCGCACTGGAGAAGAACCGCCAGTTCAGAGGGAGCTTGTTCTGGATGATGTAGTTGGCAGCAAAAGCAACAGGAAGGTTAACCGCAAAAGATTTTAGCGCAATTGTAAGAATTGACCAGTGAACCATGGATATCTGTCCTGAAAAGAAAAAGATGAATAGCAGATGCCGGGCTATCCACAGCGGATTAAAGTAGAGCATGGCCATGAGAGTTCTCTGCATACCCTTGTATTTCCCATTGATGTAAGAGAACCATGCAGGGATCTCAAGCGAGTAGATCAGCCCTCCAACAACAACCATGCCAAGTAATCTCTGAACTGAGAACTCATGCATCAAAAGGGCAGCCACAGTGTCGCCAAGAGGGTAAATAACAAGCCCCCTTGTTATGTCAGATCGTTTATACCTCAACTCTCCCTGCCTTCAGTCAAAGCCATAAGAACCCTTTCCGGGGTCATGGGAGTAGTGTAATCAAACGAGACTTCAGGGTTGAAAGCCCTTACAGCTTGAAGAATAGCGAACCATGTTCCTATTCCATACATGAATGGGGGTTCTCCTATGGCTTTGGATCCCTTAAGGCCCACCCCGTCTTCAAGTTTCTCGCCTTCTGCAAACAGAATGTTTACCTCATCAGGTGTGAAGTTGATGTCTGGAACCTTGTAAGTTGCAAGGGTATCTGCAAGAAGTCGCTTGGTTTCACCGTCCCATGCCAGCTCTTCCATGGTCATCCATCCGATTCCCTGGAGCAGAGCACCTTCCACCTGGCCCCGATCAACCAGAGGATTAAGCTGATTGCCTCCCTGATGAACAATACTTACCCTATCAACTTTGTAGGTGCCCAGCATGCAGTCCACTGTAACCTCGGTAACCGCAGTGCCAGCTACATGGTATGCAAATGGTCTGCCTTTTTCTGTTGTCTTGTCGAAGGATATTCCCGGTGTGGCATAGTGTGCATGGCTGGATAGATCTGTTCTGTTCATGTACGCAGCTGCAACAAGCTGATCCCATGACAGTTCTGTTCTGTTCTGCCTGTTCCACACGGCTGAATCTTTCAGGCAAAGGTTTTCTATTTCAAGATCAAGTTTGTCTGCAGCAACTTCAAGCAACCTTGTTCTGATCTCCTTGCAGGCAGTTAGTGCAGCATTGCCGTTCATGTCGGCGCCGGAGCTTGCAGCAGTTGGGGAAGTATTAGCGGTTCGTGATGTGTTTGTTGATTCTACTCTGGTTCGTTCCACCGGAATTGAGAAAACCTCAGCTGCTACCTGTCTGATCCTGGAGTTCACCCCCTGTCCCATTTCAACTGCTCCGGTGCTTATGCTCACACTGCCATCTGTGTATACATGTACCAGAGCACTGGCCTGGTTCAGGAAAGTGGTGGTGAATGAGATACCAAAGCAAACAGGCATGATGGCTATACCTTTTTTAAAATATCTGTTTTCTCTGTTGAATTCCTGAACTGATCTCCGGGATTCTTTAATTCCGGAGAATTTCCCGGCGAGATCCCATGAGTTTCTTACCTCATTGCAGCTGTATTTCATTCCGTAGGGGAAGAGATCTCCCTGCTGCAGCAGGTTTGTCCGTTGTATTTCCTCCACCGGAATACCGGTTTCAACAGAAGCTTTGTGAATGGCAGCTTCCATTACAAACATGGCTTGCGGGCCTCCAAAGCCTCTGAAAGCAGTGTTAGGTGCCAGGTTTGTACGGCAGCAATAACCTGTGGCAAGAACATTCGGAACAAAATAGCTGCCTGTGCTGTGGAATAGTGATCTTTCCAGGATTGCAGTGGAAAGGTCTGAGACCGCACCGCTGTTCTGGTAGTAATCCACTTTCCATACAAGAATTCTGCCTGCATCATTCAGCCCAATGGTAAAGTTATAAGAGTATGGATGTCTCTTGCCTGTGCATACCAGATCTTCATGTCTTTTAAGGATCAACTTTACAGCTCTTCCTGAAAGATGTGAACCAAGAGCAGCTATAACGGCCCACGGGGTTGCCTGGTCTTCCTTGCCCCCGAACGCTCCTCCCAGTCTTGGCACATCCACCTGAATCATATGCATGGGTAGATCCAGTACTCTGGCGGCTATTTTCTGTACAAATGACGGACTCTGTGTAGATGATGATATGTGAAGCACATTTCCTTCACCGGGGACGCACAGTGTACTCTGTGTCTCCAGATAAAGGTGCTCCTGTCCTCCAGTTTCAGCTTTCCCGCGTATTATGTGTGCACATTCCTTCAGTGCGCTCACAGTGTTTCCACAGCAAAATGTCCTTGGTGGAACGATCAGATCACCCAGCCTTGCAGCTTCCCGCGGGTCGCTGACGGGCTTCAGCTCATGAAGTTTAATTGAAATTGTTTTCATTGCTTCGTAAGCATGAGAACTGGTATCTGCAAGCACCACAGCCACTGGTTCGCCAATGAAATGAACAGTTTTTGCTGCAAGAAGAGGCTCATCCATGATAATATTTCCTATTTCATTTTCTCCGGGAATATCATCTGCTGTGATTATCATGAATACTCCGGGCATGGAATCTGCTTTGGAAGTATCCAGAGACAGTATGTTGCCATGGGCGCATGGAGATGTGAATACTGCTGCATGCAGGGTTCCATCCGGCTCAGGAATATCCCCCACAAAAATGGATCTGCCCTTTACATGAAGAATTGCGTCAAAGTGCTTCATTGCCGAACACTCCTTGTAAGGTGAGCTCTGATCTGTGCTTTCAACAACTGGATCTTGTATTGCTTTGATCCTCTTACATCACTTATGGGTGAGATCTCGCTTTCAGCCAGTCTGCATGCCTCTGCAATAGTCTCTTCCGAAAGGGTTCGGCCACAGAGATAGCTGCCGG
>JAGLQD010000145.1 GCA_023136985.1 Candidatus Sabulitectum sp.
CGCGGAAATTCTGGCGAACAGAATAATGCCATTCTCAATCTTGAAAAGCATGGATGAATTCACACTTGCTATATCCAGATACTCCCGTTTAGCCACTTTCAAAGATGAAAGGATCGATCCAGGTTCTGGAACGGGAAACGATATCTCGGTAAGAATTTCCCCTGGCTGCATATCGAGTTTCTTGTAAGAGAGGTAGAATTCCCTGAGAGGTATTGATCTGTTGGAGACAGTTACCGAACCATTCAGTGCCAGGAATACAATGGCCATGTCTGCAATGGGAGAAGCATTCACAATGTTACCCCCAACAGTGGCTCTTGACCTTATCTGTGTAGAGGAAACCCTTGAAAGGAAGTCTTTCAGTCCGGGAAGAATACGGGATATTACAGGAGACCTTCTCAGCTGGTTGAATGTAACAGCTGACCCTACCCTTATAACTTCCCTGTCCTTACGGATGTAGTTCAGATCTTCTCTGCGCGATAGAAACTCCGGTTGCTTGCTGGAGAGTTTGTTTGATGAGTGTACGTAGATATCTGTTCCACCTGCCACAATTGCTCCATCTGAAGAACTTGTGCCGGCTGGCAGTTCCCCCAGTCTTTGTTTGATGGTTTTGAAGTAGGCTGGAATGTGTCCGTTTGCGATGAGCATTTCCACACGGTTCTCCCATTTTTGCGGGAGAGCTTTCATTACAGTCTCAACAGCTCTTTTTACCGCAACATAACCAGTACATCTGCAGATGTTCCCGTCAAGGGATTCCATTGCTGAAGAGGGTGTAAGTTCCTGTGAACCAAGAAGACATCCTGTGAGGCTCATTATCATGCCCGGAGTGCAGAATCCGCACTGTGAAGCAGCTTCATCGTAGAATGATCTCTGGAACGGGGTAAGTTCATCGCTGTTATCCGTCGAAAGACCTTCAATTGTAACCAGGTGGCAGCCTTCTATTTCTCCCAGGGGCAGAAGGCAGGAACAGAGAGCAGAATATTCAATTCCATTCTTTCCCGGTTTGCCCACAACAACGGTACATGCACCACAGTCACCTTCTCTGCACCCCTCCTTGGTTCCCTTCAGTCCATTCTGTGCTCTTATCCAGTCAAGAACAGGAAGCCCCCCTGGGCTGCTTGCCGATATTTCTTTGTTGTTGCAGATAAATGAGATCATAATTCCTCCTGTACCGAACAATAACTGAAATGCTTAGACTGCGGTACTCCTGAATAAGTGAACCCTGTCCGAGCATGGTTGTGTGTTTTGGACATAACGGATATATTCGCCTTTCTGACCCATACAATGATTCATTTATCCACCCAAAAAGGAGTCCGACCAAATGAAGAGATCTATTGTTCTTGCAATGCTTGCGCTTATTCTTGCAGGGTGTGGTGAAGAACCTCTGCCCCTGCAGACAGGTGAGGCTGATTCTGCAATAGAAGAGGCCACCGAAGTCGGAACAGTTGCGCCTATTGCCCGGGTGGAGCGTCTTCGAGTAGCCACCACAACCAGTCTGTATGATACTGGTCTGTGGGGGTATCTTGAACCCATGTTCGAGGACATGTATGGTGTTGAGCTTGATGTTCTTTATGCAGGTACCGGTAAGGCATTGGACTGGGGCATGCGTGGGGATGTTGACGTGGTAACAGTGCACTCCAGAACCAGAGAAGAGCTTTTCGTTTCTGAAGGTTTTGGCCTTGAAAGAGTTCCATTTGCTTACAACTATTTCCTTGTAGTCGGTCCTGCTGATGACCCTGCTGGTATATCCGGTATGAGCCCTGAAGAGGCTTTCTCTGTTCTGATGGAGAATGGCGAAGCAGTTTTTGTGAGCAGGGGTGATGATTCCGGAACACACGGCAAAGAAAGATCCATCTGGACAGCAGCAGGTTTTGACTACGAGGCAGAGGTTCGCACCGCTGGATCATGGTATGTTGAAGGCGGCAGCGGTATGGGTCCCACGCTTGTAATGGCTAACGAAATGCAGGGTTACACCCTCTCCGATATAGGCACCTATCTTGCATACCAGGGAGACCTTGACCTTGTTCCGGTTGTTGATCAGGGTGATGCCCTTTTGAATGTTTATTCGGTTCTTCAGGTAGGAGCATCCAGAAATCCGGAGCTTTCGGCTGCTCTTGTAGAGTTTCTCACTTCTTCTGAAGTTCAGCGGCTTATTGGTGATTACGGTGTTGAAGCTTACGGTATGCAGCTTTTCTCTCCCTGTGCCGGACAGGATATTTAGGTCGAGGTAGAATGTTCCATTTGATTGAAGCGTTCAGTATAGCACTGAGGATGATTGTTTCAGGAGATGCTGTTGTATTCTCTATCGCCTTAAGAACTCTGCTTATCGCTTCAGCATCCACCCTTGCTGCCACACTTCTTTTTGTGCCTCTGGGCTGTTTGATCCACTTTAACAGTTTCAGGGGCAAGCGTCTTGCTAGAGGGTTTATACAGACTATGTACAGTGTGCCCACGGTTTTCGTGGGTATGCTTGTTTTTCTTATGGTTTCCCGAGCGGGGCCTCTGGGCGGCATGGGTATTCTGTTCAGTCCATGGGCAATTATTCTGGGTGAGATCATTCTTATTTTCCCAATAATTACAGGATTGACCCTTTCTGCCCTTCAGGGCACAGGCAAGGGTCTTGAAGATACAGCTATCGCCCTTGGAGCCAGGCGCAGAACCATGGTTCTGAAGGTGCTCACCGAGGCCAGGTATACCATGCTTACCTCGGTACTCATGGGTTTTGGCAGGGCAGTGTCTGAAGTAGGTGTGGCCATCATGGTGGGTGGCAACATTGCAGGCCATACAAGAACTCTTACCACAGCCATTGCCCTTGGGGTAGGCAAAGGTGAGACTGCTTCTTCAATAGCACTGGGTTTAATACTGTTGTCTCTGGCCATGATAGTGAGCATCATGGTGAATCTGCTTCAGCACGGAGGAAACAGATGATCCTTCAGATGAAGAACATACATCTGACCAAGGAGAAGAACAGGATATTGAGAGGTGTTTCCATCAATGTTCCTGAAGGCAGTTTCTTTGTTCTTATGGGACCTACCGGGTGCGGTAAAACTTCGCTTCTCCGCCTGGCAGGTCTGCTGGCTAAACCGGATTCCGGTGAAGTTCATTTTCATGGAATACCTGTTCCGTCAAAAGGCGAAGCACTTTTCCAGACAAGGCGACGGATCGCAACCATGTTTCAGACCCCTGTGATGTTCAGCGGGACAGTATGGTCAAATGTTTCATGGGGGCTTAAAATACGAGGGATCTCAAAAACAGAAGTAGTCAGACGAGTGGAGCAGATACTTGACTTTACAGGTCTGGAGAATTTTGCCCAGAGAGATGCATCCACCCTTTCCGGAGGGGAGAGGCGAAGAACCGCTCTGGCCAGGGCTCTGGTATTGAACCCTGAACTGCTTATACTTGATGAACCTACAACATCTCTTGACCCGTCATTCAAGCGTGACCTGCTGAGCAGATTGAATGAAATTCACTCAAGGACCGGGACAACCTTCCTTATGGCGACTCATGATTTTACCGATGCTCTTGCAGTGGGCACTATCGGTGCAGTTATGCGCCATGGTCTTGTTACACAGGCAGGCTCCATAGATGAGCTTCTGTTCAAGCCCGAGAATTCTTTCATGGCTTCTTTTACAGGTATGCGAAACATCTTTCCCGCTGAGTTTGCCGGTTCAATGGCCAGAGTGGGCGAAGTTGATGTGGCCCATGCAGGAGACAGAAATGGTCATGGATTTCTGGCGATTCCACCTGAATCAATTGTGCTGGCTCTTTCAAAGAAGGTTACAAGTGAGCGGAACAGGCTCACTGGAATTGTTAAATCGGTTGAAAGAAGCGGTATCAACTGGGACGTGGAGGTTGAAGTATCAGACATATCTTTAACAGTTGCAGTTACCACCGGGGCACTTAATGAGCTTTCAGTCACCACAGGCTCAAGCATTTATATTTCCTTCAAAGCCAGTGCTGTGCATCTTTTTTAACTAAAACACTGTTTGCGTCAGCAGAGAAAAAGAAGCATCTTCAGACCGTCAATTGAAAGAGCAGAACTGCATTTTTTCTGAAGGGTATAAGATGACAGCACAGGTTCACGAGAAATTGATTTTGAACGGTGAGATCACAACAATGATGTCCAGCCCGCTTGGAGCGTGACCGATAATGCAGCATCGTCATAAAAGCCGCACAGTCGGCTATAATCCTCGTAGATTATTGTCAAATAGTTCCACTATTCTCCGCAAATCTCCAAGAATTCTATCTAGACCGTGGGGCTTTTCTGAACAACGCCCATTGCCAGTCACGCTCCTACACCGAAAGGAAAGAATGAACAGAATCACCATTAACGATCACAGAGACAAGAGGGGTTTTGTTGTAAACCCCTTTGAACACCTTGCAGACACAGGAGACATCAGCAACTGCCACGCCTTTTCAATAGAACCGGGATGCGCAAGGGGCAACCACACCCATCCCGCCAGGAATGAGCAGATCCTGGTGCTCTCCGGAACAATCACTGTTAAGCAGAAAGAAGGAGACATCATTCTCTCAGCAGCTGTCCCTTCAATTCTCACAATTCTCGAAGGCATCAAACACACCTTTGAAAACAACACAGATAAATCTGCAGTGGTGATCTGCTGGAGCAGCGAAAGAGAAGAGGATTACACCGGAGATGATACGGTCTGGTGAGATCAAAAAAACCCGTGAACCAGCCTGAGCCTTCTCATTTCCCAGTGCTTACAGCATTGGTTCCCGTTGAAAAAGTTTGCTATAATGTGGTGAAGTAGAATAGCGAGTTGCGAAGGATGGTGCTTCAATGAATCAAAAAGAGATTTTCGTATGGCTGAAATCGAAGCTGTAGTTTAAAAGAATGTCCAGCTATTTCTGGACAAGCTTCGCAAGACGGGTTTCCTGATCTCGGAAGCATACATTTTCGGTTCTTATGCCACCGGAAAAGCTGACAAGTGGAGTGACATTGATGTTGCTATAGTATCTCCTCAAATTGGGAATGACCGATTTGAAGAGCGGATCAGGCTAACTGAACTTGCAGTTTCAATTGATGTCAGACTGGAGCCATTGCCATTCAACCCTGATAGTTTCACTATTGGGGATCCTTTCGTGCAGCAGATAAAAAGTGAAGGAATCTCTGTCGCTTAAAGAAACCCGTGAACCAGCGAAAGCCCCAGAATTGCAATAACAGCGCAGAGAAGTTTCAGAGGTAGCCCGGCCTTCAGGAAATCGTTAATACGATACCCGCCGGGGCCGTAGATCATCAGGTTTGTCTGATAGCCTACAGGTGTAATGAAGTTAGCCGCTGCACCGTAAGCAACTGCAAGGTAGAACGGCGTTCCGTCCACGCCCAGAGCCGCAGCTGAAGCTGCAGCAAAGGGAAAAACGATAGTAGCAGCAGCAGTGGTAGTGATCAATTCAGCAAGAATGTTTGTTGTGATGTAAACAGCGGCCAGCACCCCCACAACGCCAAGTGGCTCAAACCATGCAACAACAGAACCTGCCAGCAAGTCACCCAGGCCGGTAACCTGTACTGCTTTACCAACAGCAAGTGCAAAAGCTGCTATTACAAGCAGATCCATATTTATCATCTGCTTAAGCTCACTGGAAGAAACAATTCTTGATATCAGAAAAACTGCAATAAGAGCCAGAAGGGAATTGAACAGAGGAACAATCCCGAATATGCTGAGAAGTATGCATGAGAAACTTGAAGCTGTAATGAAGATGGATTCCTTCAGATCTATGTTGTGTATCTGCTTTATCATGGAGATGACAAAAAAGTCCTCAGTATCTCTGGTTGACCCGGCAAAATCATCCCCGGTTACAAGCAGAAGAAGATCACCGGACCTGAGTTTCATATCACCGATCTTGCCTTCCTGCCTTTTGCCCTGCCTGTGAACAGC